>DASUOZ010000575.1:0-5740 GCA_036276375.1 Pyrinomonadaceae bacterium
GAACGTATTTCACGCGGGTGATGGCAATCTGCATCCGCTCATCTGTTTCGATTCGCGTTTTGAAGACGAGGTCAGACGCGTTAAAGAGGCGGGCCGCGAGTTGATGGAAGTTTGCGTCGCGGCGGGAGGCACGATCACGGGCGAACATGGTGTGGGCCTCGACAAACGCGAATTGCTCCCTTTGGTCTTTACCGAAGCAGACATGAACGCGATGCTTAGCGTGCGCGCGGCCTTCGATCCTCTCGGCCTCTGCAACCCCGGCAAGATCATCCCCATGCTGCGCGGCTGCGGCGAAGCTCGGGCAGTTGCTGTTGATGTGGTTTCTACTGACCCGCTTTCTACTGATGCTCCTTCTTCTAATTTGGATTTCGCGCCTCTCGCCACCGCGCCCCAATCCCCCGTCCCAACTGGCCTCGCGCCCGCGCTGTCTCCCGAATCAACCGAAGCTCTCGCCGAGATCATAAAACACGCGGGAGCCGAGCGCTGGACCGTTACCGCCGCTGGCGGTATGACCCTGTTGGGCAGCGATCTGCCGGCAAAGGTAATTGTTAACACTAACCGTCTCGATCGAATCATCGAACACGAACCAGCGGATCTGATCGCCGTGGCGCAAGCGGGTGTAACGCTCACCGCCTTCAACAAGGCACTCGCCGAAAACGGCCAATGGCTACCACTCGATCCACCAAACGACGGCCGCGCCACCCTCGGCGGCATCGTCGCCACCGGCCTCGGCGGCGCCCAACAATTCGGCTACGGCCGCCCTCGCGGCTCAGTGATCGGCATGACGGTCGTCCTCGCGGACGGCAGCGTAATCAAAGCCGGCGGCCGCGTCGTGAAGAACGTCGCCGGTTACGACCTGTGCAAATTATTCACCGGCAGCTACGGCACGCTCGGCATCATCACTGAACTCATCTTCAAACTGCGCCCACGCCCAGCGCGCGAAGCAACAGTGATCGCCACCGGCTCTATCGCCAATCTTCTCAATGCCGGTCACATACTCATCAACGCCCGACTCTTCCCCGTCGCAGTGGAGTTGGTATCATCAGTTTTCAGTAATCGAATCGGACTCAAAGGCGACGAAGCTACGTTACTCGTCCGCTTCGCCGGCAACGAAAAAGGCGTCGCTTATCAAGTTGAACAAGCGCTCGTACATTTGAAGAACGCGGCTGTCAAAACAACTGAGGTTGTAAACGAAGATTCCGCGCTTTGGCAGTCTGTCGCTGCTATACCGTTAAAGGAGCGAACTTCATACGCGACGCGTGTGTTGCCCAGTCAGTTAGGAACGTTGATCTCCACTTTTGACCGCGGGGCTCTTTGGCAGGTGGGCGTAGGGGACGGGCGAATTAGAACCGCAAATCCAGTCGAGCGAAATACCGAGCCGATGAATCCGCTCAGCCAACGCATCAAGCAACAACTCGATCCGTTCAACCTTTTTAGAGGACATGACCATGACCACGCTGCGTAAACTCGGACAACTTCTTTTAGTCCTCGTAATCTTAAACGCCTCAATCGCACCCGCGTTCGCTCGCGAACCGGTGCGCGCGCGGCACGGCATGGTCGCCTCTACGAACGAAGTCGCATCACGCGTCGGCGTCGAGATCATGAAACGCGGGGGCAATGCCGTTGACGCAGCGATCGCAGTCGCGTTTGCGCTCGCCGTAACTCATCCTGCCGCCGGCAATCTCGGCGGCGGCGGCTTCATGATGATTCGTTTGCAAGACGGCCGCACCACCGCAATCGATTACCGCGAGATGGCGCCCGCCGCCGCGCATCGCGACGTCTATCTCGACAAGAGCGGAAATCTGATCGAAGGCGAAGGCGGTTCGCTGATCGGCTATCGCGCCGCCGGCGTACCCGGCACCGTGCGCGGCATGGAGCTCGCACTCAAGAAATACGGTTCCGGCAAACTAACCTGGGGCCAACTGGTCGAACCCGCGCGCCGTCTCGCCGGCCAGGGCTTCACCGTGACGCATTCACTCGCGCGTTCGCTTTACAACAGTCGCAAGTATCTGTCGCAGTACGCCGACACCAAGCGAATCTATTTGCGCAACGGCCGCTTCTACAACGAAGGCGAGCTCTTCCGTCAACCGGAGCTGGCCGCAACGTTCGCGCGGCTCCAGCGCTTTGGTCCAAATGAGTTTTACGAAGGTGAAACCGCGCGACTGATTGCCGCGGACATGAAACGCAACAACGGATTGATGACGCTTGAAGATCTTCGCGGCTACGTCGCTAAAGAACGCGCGCCCGTGCGCGGCAATTATCGCGGCCACGAAATCATTTCGATGCCGCCGCCGTCCTCGGGCGGCGCCGTGCTGATCCAGATGCTCAACATTCTCGAAGGCTACGACCTGAGTAAATTCGATGCGTCGTCGTCAGAGCGTTACCACCTCATGGCGGAAGCGATGCGCCGCGCGTTTGCGGACCGCGCGGAGTACATGGGCGACACGGATTTCGTGAAAGTTCCGATCGCCGGGTTGATCGACAAAGCGTATGCGGCGACGTTGCGTTCGACTATCAACACCGAGCGCGCATCGAGCAGCACCGAGGTGAAGGCCGGACGGCCGGCTGGTTACGAATCGGAAGACACGACGCATTTCACCGTCGTGGACGCCGATGGAAACGCGGTAGCCAACACCTACACACTAAACAATTCTTATGGCTCGGCGGCCATGGCGAAAGGCACTGGCCTCCTGCTCAACGACGAAATGGACGACTTCGCCGCCAAGCCGGGCACGCCGAACCTGTATGGCTTGATTCAGGGCGAGCGCAATGCAGTCGCACCTAAGAAGCGTCCCCTTTCGGCGATGACGCCCACAATCGTTTTGCGCAAGGACGGAAGTTTCTGGTTCACGGCCGGCAGTCCCGGTGGTCCAACGATCATCAACACCGTGCTCTGCGTGATCACCAACGTGATCGATTACGAGATGAATATCCAGGAGGCGATCGACGCGCCACGGATTCATCACCAGTGGCTGCCCGACGAGCTCGTGGGTGAGCCGTCCGGCTTCTCGAGCGATACGCAACGCGCGTTGACCGCGCGCGGGCACACGCTCGGCAAGCTGCGTTATCTCGGCGACGCTGAAGGCATCATGATCGAAGAGAAAACAAAGGTACGTCTCGGCGCGACCGATCCACGCCGCAGCGACGGCCTTGCCATCGGGTACTAGTCTGTTTCAGGGGAAATTCGGTCCGTTTCATCCGTGTAATCCGTGGCTCAACTCACCGCCCAGGAACAAAAGCTGCTGGCCTGCATCCACTGCGGGTTATGCCTCGAGGCGTGCCCGACCTACGTCATCACCGGCAACGAGAACGATGGACCACGCGGGCGTCTCTATCTGATGCGCGCCGTCGCCGAAGGCCGGCTCGAAAACACGTCACCGGCGTTTCGCACCCACATCGATCGGTGTCTTGGTTGTCGCGCGTGCGAACAGGTTTGTCCGGCGGGGGTTGAGTACGGCCAGTTGCTCGAGTACAGCCGTGAAGAACTGTTGCGCGCGCAACCGAAGACGGACTTTACGGATCGACTCTTACGGTTTGCCCTGCGGCACTTGTGGTTGTCGCCCGCACGGTTGCGGCTGTTTTTCGGCGCGACGCGCCTGTTTCGCGATCTCGGCCTGGCGCGGCTCTTATTAAAGTCGCGCCTAGCGCGGCTCTTCTCGCCACGTGCTGAGTTCGGCCTGGCATTGCTGGAAAGCTCACGGCCCATTTTCGCGACCCGAACAAATATTACGAGCGCCGTTCAAGCCGAACCCCAATCCCCTTCTGTACTCTTGTTCACCGGTTGCGTCGGCGAAGGCCTGTTTGCGCGCGTCAATCGCGCAACGGAGCGGGTGCTTCGCGCCAACGGCTTTCGTGTCAACGTGCCGCAGGAACAGGTTTGTTGCGGCGCGCTACACGCGCACGCCGGCGATCTCGACGGAGCGCGCGAGCTCGCGAAACGTAACCTCGCCGCCTTCAACTCCGGCTCGCCCATCATCACGAACGCCGGCGGCTGCGGCGCGATGCTTGCCACCTATGGACATCTGCTCGCAAACGATCACGAGCTGGCCGAATCAGCCGCAGACTTCAGCCGGCGCGTACGCGACGTCAGCCAACAGCTCCAAACATGCGAACCGCGATCGGTTTCGACAAACGACAGCGGAACGCGCGTAACCTACGACACGTCATGCCATCTTTTGTACGGCCAACACGCCGGTGACGCCTCGCAACAGATGCTGCGTTGCGCGGTTGGTCCAAGTTTCGCCCCGCTTGAAAACACGGAACGGTGTTGCGGCGCGGCGGGAATCTACAACCTGTTACAACCGGAGCTGTCCGGACGCGTTTTGCAGGAAAAGCTGGCCCACGTGCGCGAAACCGGTGCTGGTATTCTCGCCACCGGCAATCCCGGCTGCCAGATGCAGATCGGCGCGGGCGCGCAGCTCGCGGGTATGAAGCTGCAAGTTTGTCATCCCATCGAACTCGTCGACCAGGCGTACGCCGAAGCCGGTATTTACGGCGAGGCCTTGTCTTAAAAGTCGGATTCATCGCCGCAAAGAGGCACAAAAGGCACAAATCTATTAGCAAGCCTTTGTGCTTCTTGTGCTTCTTGTGCTTCTTTGTGGCAAGAGTCGCCCGGGTAGAGAACCTTGTCGAGATTAGAGACGAGAAACAGGCACGGACTAACTGCTACAAAGCGCCATGCGGACGTTGCCGGAAGTGTCGAGCGCGACCAGGTCGGCGCGTTTTCCGGTTTCGATTGAACCGCATTCGTAATCCAGACCGAGGAGGCGAGCGGGGTTGGTGGAGGCCATTTGAGCGATGTCGACGTAAGACAGACCAAGCGAACGCATCACGCGGACGGCATCAAGCATCGTGATCACCGAGCCGGCGATACTTCCCGAATCATTGCTGGTGCGGCCGTTCTTGACGGAGATTGTTTCATCCCAAATGTGATAATCGCCGTCGCCCTTCCCGGCCGCCGCGATCGCGTCGCTGATCAGAGTGATAGCTCGCGCGCCTTTAATTTTCACCAGCAGTTGGAGCATGAATCGATCGAGATGAATGCCGTCGGCGATCATGTCGCAGGTGACGTCGTCGTGCGCGAGTCCCCAGGCGATTGGTCCGGGGCTGCGGTGGTGCAGGGGCGACATCGCGTTCATGAAGTGCGTCATGTGACGCGCACCGGCGGCTAATGCCTGATCCAGCATTTCGAGACTCGCGCGGGTGTGGCCGATCGAAACGACCCAACCGCGGCGCGTCAATTCGCGCACTAGCTCAACGCCGCCCGCGATCTCCGGCGCGAGCGTGATCATCCGCGCCATATCGTCGTCCGCCCGTAAGCTATTAAGGTCCGCGGGTGATGAATACGTTTTGAAATACGCGACGTGCAGCGCACCACACTGCGCCGTGTTAACGAACGGGCCTTCGTAATGCAGACCGAGGATCCGAGCGCCTTTAACATCGGCCGAATGCTTCGCTTCAGAAACGGCCGCTGCGACGCTCGCATAATTCTCATCCGATCCCGGCACGAGCGTAGGCAGCCAACCGGTCACACCCTGTGACACGAGATACTCGGACAGTTTTCGCAAATCTGCGGCGGTCGCATCCATGACGTCGATGCCAACCGCGCCGTGAATATGAACGTCGATAAAACCCGGCAGGAGCACCGCGCCAGTCAGGTCGATGATTTTGGCGTCCGGAACGGCTGGCGAAGTATCTGCAACCGCGGCGATCACTCCCGACTCAACAACCACTGAGCCGT
>DASUOZ010000576.1:0-5425 GCA_036276375.1 Pyrinomonadaceae bacterium
TCATTCCGCGCAGGTTGTTTCGCGCCTGGTAATTGCGCACGCCGGTCCAATCAGTGCGGCCGTCGTTTACGAAGTCGTCCCACGAATAAGTTTCCGGTTCCTGCTTAACCATCCAGTAGTTGTGTTTGCTTTTAGTCGAGGTTTTCATGATCTGCGCTTTCATCCTACAATTGGTCCATGATCAAAGAAGGAACGACCGCACCGGCCTTCAAGACCACCGATGCCAACGGCGAAACAGTTAGCCTGAAGGATCTGCGTGGCCAGAAGGTCGTACTTTATTTTTATCCGAAAGACGACACGCCGGGATGCACCAAGGAAGCCTGTTCATTTCGCGACGCCTGGGCAAAATTCAAGCGGCAAGGTATCGCGGTGTTCGGTGTCTCGCCGGACAGCGAAGCGTCCCACAAAAAGTTCGAGACCAAGTATAAACTCCCGTTCACCCTTTTAGCCGATAAGGACCACGCAATCGCGGACGCCTACGGTGTATGGGGAGAGAAGAAGTTTATGGGGCGAACGTACATGGGTGTTCTGCGAACCACTTTCCTGATCGATGAGAAAGGCAAGATCAAAAAAGTTTTCGAGAAAGTGAAGCCAGAAGATCACGCCAGTGAGGTTCTGGAGGCCTTCGATCATTTTTGATGCCTCGGAGCTAGGCTGCCACCCAGCCTCCGATTTTCGCGGGTTCGCCTTCCGGATTCCTGCCAGGCATTAATCCCTGCAAACAACTGAAGGAACTCGGCACGTCTCGCTTACGAGCGGGAAGGGTCGGGCTGTCGTCGACAGTCGCGGCGTCGCCTGCTTCATTAAGAAAGTAGAGCCGAGTGTTGCCAACTACCTGAGTTCTGATTTCGTGAGTCCAAAGCAGTAGATTGGCTAAAGCATCTCCGATCTCGTCTTTGCCGAGCTTTGTCTCCTGCGCGATCTCGCGTTGCGTGCGCGAGCCTTTGCGAATGGCGTCGCGCACGCGCTCCACGGGAGAGAGTTTACTGACTGACTTCGAAGGATAAGGCGCACTGGTTGAATCGCCGGCCATCACGTCGGTCATGTCGATCTGCTGTGAGATGTAGCGCTTGCGTGCTGACTTGTATTCCTTCAAAGCGCGGCGGCTTTGCGTTACTTTCTGACGAATGCAACTCTTGCAGTAGAGATTTCGGCCATCTTTACGTGCTCGGCAAATTCCAAATTCAGATATCGGCAGATCCTGTGAACAAATCGGACAGTGTTTTACTTGGGGGGACGACAGTTTTTCCTCTTTCATTTCGAGCAACTCCACTGGGCATTAGAAAAACCACACTACAATCCGCAACGCGGACAATACCTCACCTACCCGGATAGATATCTTCCGGTCCAGGAAGCTTAGATTGGGATTATTTTTTGGCGAAGATGCCCGCCACCGGGCGATCGCCTAGATTGCCTTACGCGACTGCCGCACGAGTCGCGCCCCACCTTTCACCTGACTTGCGTTCGTAGGAAGGCTCCGGGCAATTGCGAGAATAGAGAATAGAGCTTAGTAACCTTCAAACGACTCAAAAACAGGTCCGCTGACCCTGCTTGTTCTGGCAATCAATGTTCAGCGAGGGAATCGCATTATAGTTATCGATAGCTTTTTTGCAACACCTTTTTCAGATGTGTTTCGACTCGCAGTTAAGCGCGATTTTTCGTTTGCTGATCACGAGTGACGCGATCATCTATCCTGCCATTTAAGAGTTGTTTGCGTCGCGAACTTGAAGTGATCGCGCGAAGTAATTTTGTGTTTTTGTTGTCGCGAAGACGCGCGTGACATGGTTGATTTTCTTAAGAAAATACATATACGAAAGGCAACGGAAAAAGCGTTCGCCGAATGTTTGGCGCAACTCCTTCGTATGAGTTTTCGATGGTCCTACAATTAGTAGACACGCAATTGGACCATGCGCAATTGAGCCTCGCGTCAGTGATGCGCATCACGCTCGTTCAGTGCTGAAACGACTAACACGTTCACGCGCAAAGGTTTTTTGTTACGCCGCTCACGTGTGCAAAGTGTTGTAAGTGCGCGTTTGTAACAGCTTTGTAAAATTCGCACCTATGATTTCCACAAAGTTTTCCACACATCCTGTGGAAATCACGCGCGGAGCAAAACTCATAATCAGGTCTTACGATCTTTCAGACGAAACACAAACTTGAGTCCCGACCACGTTTCGTCAATCGCGCAAATCTTCACGTCGACGAGCCCGGCGTCGAGACCGATGCGTTGTACGCGTTCAAAGGAGAGATCAGTTGCGACACCTGAACTCTTTTTCGGCCAAGCGATCCAGATCATTCCATTCGTCGCAAGTTTATCGGAGAGCTTCGCAAAGTCTCTGGCAAGCGCGCGCTCGGACTTAACGAACAGCAGCACGAGATCCAACGGCTTCGCGAGTCGTTTAACGACAGCGGCGCCTGCTGGAAGTGGACCGAGATACGACTGGAAGTCTTTCGGCGCGTTGACGAATGCCAGACGCGACTGTTCTTTAATTCCCAGTTTCTTTAATAAGGGTGTTTCAGAATATCCGGCCATGTGTGATCACCAGAGTTGGAGAATCTTCCACCACGCGACACCGGCGACACTCCAGATAATGATCGTCGTGATAGACGCAATTAGTCCCAGCCACCACCAGGTACGCTGCGTTGTGTAACCGGCGCCGAAGTAGATCGGCGCGGGCGTCGTGCCGTAATGCGTCAACGAGGCCGAAAGGTTCGAAAAATACGCCAGCGATAGCACAGCGAGATATGGCGGCGCTCCTGCCGCAAGAATCACGATCAGAAACGGAACAAACATTGCCGTCACGTGCGCCGTGATGCTGGCGAAAACGTAGTGCGCGTAAAAATAGATCAGCAACAACGACGCCAGCGCGAGCCACCACGTCCAGCCCGTTGTGAGCCCCGCCGCAGCCTCGGCAAATCTTTTTGTCAAACCCGTTTGACCCAACGCCTCCGCCATGCGAATCAGACCGCCGTACCAGATGAACACGGCCCACGCCGCTTTTTCCGTGACCAAATCTTCCCAGTCGAGTACGCCCGTGATCAGCAGCACGCTAATGCCGAGCAGCGCAACCGCGGCGTAGTCGATGCCGTGAAAGCGATTGGTCATCCATAGGATCGCGACGACGCCAAAGACCAGCAGCATCAGCCACTCGGACCATTTCATCGGGCCCATCGAGTGCAATTCTTTCGAGGCAAACTCGCCTGCCGCGGGCGTGTGTTTAATCTCCGGCGGAAACACTCGATAGAACAACCACGGCACGATAATTAGGCTAAGGAGTCCTGGTACAATCCCGGCGATGGCCCAATGCGCGTAAGTAATTTCGATTCCTGTAGTTTCCTCCGCAAAACGCGCGATGATGGGATTCGAAGCCTGACCTGTAAGGAACATGGCGCAAACCACGACATTACACTGGTAGACACTCGCCATCAGAAACGCGCCGAGCCGGCGCGCGGTTGGGCCGGGTCGTGATTCGTATGCTTCGGCGAGACTCTTCGCGATGGGAAAGATGATTCCGCCCGAGCGCGCGCCGGTTGACGGAATTACGGTGGCGAGAACAGCTTCCGTGGAAGCGAGTGCGTAACTCAGACCGAGAGAATGTCTGCCAATGGCTTTGATGAAGAGAAACGCGATGCGCCGTCCCAGTCCCGTCTTAATCATGCCGCGAGAGATAAAGAAAGCGGCGAGGACGAGCCACACGACCGGATCGGCATAACCGGTGAGCACCTCGTTCATCTTCATCACGTTAAAGAGCGGCAGGGCCGTGATACCGAGCAAGACGACAGCGGCACCGGGAATCGGTCGAACGATGGAACCAGTGATGGTGGCGGCGAAAATGGCCAGGAGTCGCCAGGATTGCGGCGTGACTCCCTCAGGAACTGGAATTAACAGGATGCCGACGGCCACGAACAATACGATCGCCCAACGCAGCAGCAGGCTCCGGAATCCTAATCTGTCGTTAGGTTCCTTTTCAGATTCAGGGGTGTTTTGCATACTCTAAGGCAAGGCTCAAAATGCGGGACAAGATAACCGATAAAGAAACATATTTGAACAGGCGTTTTTTCCTGCGTGGCGCGGTCCTCGCCGGCACGGGCACCGCGAGCACCCTACTTTATCGAAAGCTGAACCCACCGCCGGCCCAACGGGTTGAACGCGAAAAGCTCAACGCCGCCGCGAATGAGTCGAAATCCGAGGCGGTGAAGAGCGGTTATGCAGTCGAAGATCAGTTGACGCCGCTTGAGGCAATCACGAATTACAACAACTTCTACGAATTTGATACCTCCAAAGACGGCGTCGCACGCGCGGCTCGGGGCTTTGTGACCAGACCGTGGGAAGTCTCGGTCGGCGGTCTGGTTAACAAACCGCGCGTTTTCGACCTTGATGAGCTCTTGAAGTTTCCGCTCGAGCAGCGGATTTACCGTTTGCGCTGTGTCGAGGGCTGGTCCATGGTGATTCCGTGGATCGGCTTTCCGTTGCATAAACTGTTGGAGCAGGTCGAACCCGCGTCGCAGGCGCGTTACGTGGCGTTTGAAACCCTGTTCGATCCTAATCGCATGCCGAATCAACGCACCGGCGTTCTCGACTGGCCATACGTCGAAGGACTGCGGCTCGACGAAGCGATGCATCCACTGACTATCATGGCCACCGGACTTTACGACGAAACGTTGCCGCCACAGGACGGCGCACCAATCAGACTCGTTGTACCGTGGAAGTATGGTTTCAAGAGCATCAAGTCAGTCGTGAAGATCACGCTCGTGGCGGATCAGCCGCCCGCAACCTGGAATATCCAGACTCCGTACGAATATGGATTCTATTCAAACGTGAATCCAAACGTGCCGCATCCGCGCTGGAGCCAGGCGACGGAACGCCGCATCGGCGAGTTTGGACGCCGTAAAACGCTATTATTCAACGGCTACGGCGAGCAAGTTGCGCATCTGTACAAGGGATTGGACCTGGTAAAGAACTTCTGATGATCGCCATGACCTTCCCCAAGTTAGTAGTTTTAATCAACTCATTGATTCCGCTCGCGCTGTTGCTCTGGGATCTGTCTCGCAACCGCGTTGGCCCAAACCCGCTGGAGTTTGCCACGCGAACGACGGGCATGCTGACGCTCATCTTTTTGTGCCTGACACTGGCCGTCACACCGCTGCGAAAGATCTTCGGCGTTAATTCCCTCGTGAAGTTTCGTCGCATGCTCGGCCTGTTTGCGTTTTTCTACGGCTCTTTGCACTTGCTGACCTACGTTTGGTTCGACCGGCAGTTCAAGTGGCTCATAATCGCCGCTGCACGGAAACGGCTGGAGGAACGCTAACGCGGTCAGTGGGAACAGGACCTCACTGCTGCGTGGCTGGCCGCCTCGCTGGATCTCATGCGTCAGGATCGCGACGCCGGCCAGTTGATCGGCCGCACGCGCTTCGGTCTCGGCGC
>DASUOZ010000577.1:0-8167 GCA_036276375.1 Pyrinomonadaceae bacterium
TAAACCACGCGACGGCTATCGCACGCGCGTTGCGCCGGCGAACCTCGGACCCGTCGTCGACTACTACCTGCCGGCGGCTCCGACCCACTCGGTGATCATCGAAATCCTTGACAGCAAAGGCGAGGTGCTGAATTCTTACAACAGTGAAGCGCCGGTGCTTCGCCCTGGCCGCGCAAATACCGGCGCTAACATGCCGGGTGTCGGCGGCGCCGGGCCTGAATCGCAACCGGATCCGGATGCCGCGCCAGTTCGACGTGCTGCACCACCGCCGCGCGTCACCAAGCTCGCGGGTTTGAATCGTTTTGCCTGGGATTTGCGCAACCAGGCCGGTGTCACGTTGCCGCCGGGCCAGTATCAGGTGCGGCTGAAGGCAGGCATGGCCCGGTTGACTCAACCGCTCACGGTGCTGATCGATCCGCGCGTTGCCGCTGACGGCGTGACGCTCGCGGACCTGCAACAGCAGTTTGAGCACAACATGCGCATGCGCGCGCTGGTGTCGGAAGTTAACCAACTCGTGGTCCGCGTGCGCGAAGCGCAGAACAAGTTGCGCGACGGGTCCAGCCCGGCTGTCAACAGCGATGTGCTGAACGCGATTGTCGTAAAACTGCTGACTGAACCAGTGCGCTATGGCAAACCCGGGCTTCAGGCGCACATCACATACCTGGTCGGAATGACGGCCAACGTGGACCAGAAGATTGGGCGCGACGCGATTCAACGATATGAAGTATTGAAAAAAGAACTCGATGCTGTCCGGGCGGAAGTCGACCGCGTGCTCGGACCGTCTTTACCGTC
Organism: Pyrinomonadaceae bacterium; assembly: GCA_036276375.1. Classification (GTDB taxonomy): domain Bacteria; phylum Acidobacteriota; class Blastocatellia; order Pyrinomonadales; family Pyrinomonadaceae; genus PSRF01. The sequence continues at coordinate 793 of DASUOZ010000577.1, forward strand.
TCAGCTCTAAAGCCTGAGAGATCTCAGTTCCCCCGACGTGAAGCGCAGAACATTCCTCCAGATGTCGATCCCCGTCGCGGCAGGTTTGGTGCTGCCCGCCTGCAAGCGCATCCAGGGGTCGTCTGAGCCGCCCGGCGTGTCGATGGTCCTGCGCGGCGGAAACGCCTTTTACCAAAATCGCTGGCAAACGATAGACGTCGGTATCGACTTCAGCGGCCGGCTCCGTTTCGGCCACAACCTTCCCGCAAAGTATGTTCTCGACGTCAAAGATCGCGTCGTGGCGCCCGGCTTTATCGACATCCTCGCCGACAATTCAACCTCGCCCGAAAGCACGTATCAGATCTTCGAGAACTACAAAGTTTCCGACGGCGTCGCGACTGCGCTGCAAATGCACGGCGGCAGTGCTGACTGCGGCAGTTACTACAAACGCTTCTCCGCACTCTCGCACGTCGTGAACTTCGGCGTTTCGACGTTTGTGATGCAGATTCGTGCGCGCGCCGGCGGACTCGCGTCGAGCCGTTTGCTGATTGAAAAGAACCTCGACGAAGGCGCGCTTGGCGTTTCGCACAGCATCGAGTATCAGCCTGCGCCCTACGCCGAACTGCTCGAGTACGCAAAGCTCGCGAAGAAGTATGGGCGTCCTTTCTTTCTGCACCTGCGCTACTCGTCGAAAGAGAGGGAGTTGGATGGTGTTGATGAGGCAGTTCGTTTGGCGCGTGACAGCGGCGCGCGCGTTCACATCGCCCACCTGCATTCGACCGGCGGCACGTTTCACATGGAGCAGGCGCTCGAAAAACTTCGCAACGCAAACAGTCAGGGCGCGACGATCACGACCTGCGTTTATCCTTACTCTTACTGGGCCACGTATCTCTACAACAACCGCTTTGGTCCAGGCTGGCAGCAACGTTACGGTCTTACGTACAAGGACCTGACGATCGTCGGCACGTCTGAACGATTGACGCAAAGATCGTTTGCTCACTATCGCCGGACGCCGAAGCTCGCGGCAGTGCCGGAAGGCACGATGCCGTTCGACAAAACGGTTGATCTCGCGTTGCGCGAAGACTTTTGCCTGATCGGATCGGACGGCGGGATTCAATTCGAGCCCCGCGCGAATTCGCATCCGCGCGGCGCCGGGTGCTTTGCGACTGCCGTTCGTCACGGTCTGAACATCGGTTTGCCGCTCGAAAAGATCATCGAGAAGATGACGTCGTTACCGCGCAGTGTCGTGCATCCGGTACTGCAAGAGCGTGGCGTGCTGGAAGAAGGCGCGATTGCCGACCTCACTGTGTTTGACCCGGCTAAAATTAAAGGCAATGCCACCATTGAAAACCCGAATCAGTTCTCGTCGGGGATTGAGGTAGTGATTGTGAATGGTAAGATCGCGTTCAAAGACGGGGCCGCTGCAAACAAGGGCGGCATTGCCATCAAAGCGTGATCTGATGCCACGGATTGTTTCCTTTCTTCCTTCAGCCACTGAAATCGCGTGCGCGCTGGGGCTCGCCGACTCGCTCGTCGGCATTACGCACGAGTGTGATTATCCGCCTGAAGTGCGGAGTAAGCCGGTCGTTGTGCGCAACGTGCTGCCGCTCGAGCAGATGAGTCAGAAGGAGATCGATCGCGCCGTTGCTGAACGGATGCGGCAGGGACAAAGTCTGTATCAGATCGATGAAGAGCTGCTGCGTGAGCTCGCGCCGGATCTGATACTCACGCAGAACCTCTGTCAGGTTTGTGCGCCGTCGGGCAATGAGGTATCGCAAGTGATCAAAGCGCTGCCGCACGCGCCTGAGATTCTGTGGCTCACGCCGCAGTCGCTGAGCGAGATCTTCGACAACGTGCGCGAGCTCGGCGCGGCTGCGGAGCGAGCCGCCGAGGCGGAACGATTGATCGCGAACTGCGAGGCGCGTCTCAAGAGATTGGCTGCGCGTGTCGACCGTGTCGGTAAACGGCCGCGAGTGTTCTGCATGGAGTGGCTCGATCCGGTTTTCGCGAGCGGCCACTGGGTACCCGAGCTAGTGAAACTCGCCGGCGGCGTTGACGTGTTGGGAAGTGAGCGTGGCGAGTCGGTGCGTGTGTCGTGGGAAGAGGTCGTTGCGGCGGCGCCGGAAGTGGTCGTGATCATGCCGTGCGGTTTCAACCTCGAACAGACGATGAAACAGATCTGGAGTGTCTTTGGTTTTCAGCAGTCTGAAGCGGCGCGGCAGTTCTTTGCGCTGCCTGCCGTGCAGAACGGTCGTGTTTACGCAGTGGACGCGAATTCCTACTTCGCGCGGCCCGGCCCGCGCGTCGTGGAAGGCGCGGAATTGCTCGCGCGCTTGATTCATCCGGCGCTATTCGCCGGCGAGCCGGCGCCGGATGAGTTTGCAAACGCGTTTCAACCTGTTGACGTCGCTTTGCTCAAAGGCGTGCTGGAAGAGCAAAAGGATTATTACGTCGAACGGGGCTCATTTGTCTTCACCGCTTCCTACCTAAAACGCCGCGGCTACTGCTGCGGGAGCGGCTGCCGCCACTGCCCTTACTAACGCCAAAGGCGTTCGCTTAGACCGCCCGACTAACGCCAAAGGCGTTCGCCAATTTCAGCCCAGGGTTGTTACAACCCTGGGTACCAAAGCAAATACGGACCAAACGCTGAAAGCGTTGGCGAGTTCGCAGACGCGTTGGCCAACACTTTCAGTGTTGCACACCTTGTATGTCACTCGTTCCCAGGGTTGAAGCAACCCTGGGCTGAAATTAGTGAACGCCTTCGGCGTATGGTCGCGTTACAACTTCGTGTGCTGCACTACCGGCGTATGGTCGCGTTACAACTTCGTGTGCTGCACTACCCGGCGTATGGTCGCGTTACAACTTCGTGTGCTGCACTACCCGGCCTTATGGTCGCTGTACAACCTATTCAACCGACCAATATACTAACGGACTTAACTGCGTGCTCTCCCGGCGGTTGCCGCCGAACTCAACAGATAGGAACACAATATGCGCGACTTGATCATTCGCAGCGTAATGCTGCTCGCCGCTACAGCCATGATTGCCTCAAATCTGACCGTTACTAACAGCGCGATGACCACTGCAACCGTCAACCCGGCCGAGAATCCCTTGCTCGCGAAGTGGGAAGGGCCGTTCGGCGGCGTCCCACCGTTCGATCGCGTGCAGGTGGCGCTCTTCAAACCCGCGCTCGAAGCCGCCATGACGGAACAACTCGCCGAGATCGACGGCATCGCGAAAAATACCGCGGCGCCGAATTTCGAAAATACCATCGCCGCGCTCGAGCGCACCGGCAGCACTCTCGACCGCGTGACCACGCTCTACGGCGTTTGGGCCGCAACCATGTCGACCCCTGACTTTCAAGCAGTGCAACGCGAGATGGCGCCTCGCCTCGCGGCGTTCAACGATCAGATCACGCAAAACGAAGCGCTCTTCAAACGCATCGACGCCGTTTACAACTCGCCCGCAAAGGCGCAGCTCAAACCCGAACAGCAGCGCGTCGCCTGGCTCTACTACACCAACTTCGTGCGCGCCGGCGCGCGTCTGAGTCCCGAAGCCAAGAAACGTCTGTCGCAGATTAATCAACGACTCGCGGGACTCTTCACAAAGTTCAGCCAAAACGTACTCGCCGAAGAGACCGACCAGTTCATCGTGCTGAAAAGCGAAGACGAGCTGGCCGGACTGCCGCAGTCAGTGCGCGATGCTGCCGCCGCGGCCGCGGAATCCAAGAAACAACCCGGTACGTGGGTGATCATGAACACCCGCTCCTCGATCGATCCGTTTCTGACCTACTCGGATCGCCGCGACCTGCGCGAGAAGGCGTGGCGCATGTTTGTGAATCGCGGCGATAACGGCGGCGAGCACGACAACAACGCCATCATCACCGAGATCCTGCAACTGCGCGCCGAGCGGGCGAAGTTACTCGGCTACAAAACACACGCCCACTGGCGCCTGGAAAACTCGATGGCCAAAACCCCCGAACGCGCCATGGAGCTGATGGAAGCCGTGTGGAAACCATCAGTCGCGCGCGTGCATGAGGAAGTCACCGACATGCAGGCACTCGCCGACAAGGAAGGCGCAAAGATCAAGATCGAGCCGTGGGACTATCGCTACTACATGGAGAAGGTCCGCAAGGCGAAGTACGATCTCGACCAGAACGAAATCAAACCGTACCTGCAACTCGAGAAATTGCGTGAGGGCATCTTCTGGGTCGCGGGCGAGCTCTTTAATTTCAACTTTGCGCCCGTGACCAACGTTTCCGTGGCGCATCCGGACATTCGCGTCTGGGAAGTCACGGACAAAACCACCAAGCGTCACATCGGTTTGTGGTACTTCGATCCGTACGCGCGCGCCGGCAAGCGCTCGGGCGCGTGGATGAACGCGTATCGCACACAGGAACGAATCGACGGCGAAATCACCACGATCGTTTCCAACAACTCAAACTTCGTTAAAGGCAAACCGGGCGAACCGGTGCTCATCTCGTGGGACGACGCCACGACGATGTTCCATGAGTTTGGCCACGCACTGCACGGCCTGAATTCAAACGTCACGTACCCGTCGGTTTCCGGCACGGCGGTGCCGCGCGATTACGTCGAGTTTCCGTCGCAGCTTCTCGAACACTGGCTCGCGACGCCGCAAGTGCTTCAGCGCTTCGCGCTTCACTATCAAACCGGCAAACCGATTCCGCAGGAGCTGGTTGACAAGATCACTCGTTCAGCCACGTTCAATCAGGGCTTTGCTACGGTTGAATATTTGTCGGCGGCACTCGTCGATATGAAACTGCACCTCGCCGGTGACCAGAAGATCGACGCGGACGTTTTCGAGCGTGAGACACTCACGCAGCTCGGCATGCCGAAAGAGATCGTGATGCGCCATCGCACGCCGCAGTTCCTGCACGTGTTTGGGAGCGATGGTTACTCCGCGGGCTACTACAGTTATCTGTGGTCGGACGTGATTACGGCCGATGCGTTCGGCGCGTTCACGGAAGGCAAAGGCCCGTACGATCGCGCGGTGGCTGAGAAGCTGCGCAAGTTTGTGTTTTCGGTAGGCAACACGGTCGATCCGGCGGAGGCGTATCGCTCATTCCGCGGACGCGATCCGAAGATCGACGCGTTGATGAAGAAGCGTGGTTTCGCGGCCAAGAGCTAGCGTTGAGCTAAAAGCGAGCTAACGAAAAAGGGCGCCTAAACAGCGCCCTTTTTTAGTGACCGTTTCAATTTTCTCTTAGTCTCGTCTTCCACCGAGGAAGCGTAAGAGGAAGAAGAAGAGGTTGATAAAGTCGAGGTACAGCGACAGCGCGCCGACGACTGCGTAGGATCCGATGCGTCCGTCCGGCAGCGAGACTGCCATGTGCTTCAATCTCTGCGCGTCCCATGCCGTCAGGCCCGTAAACACGATCACGCCGACGATCGAGATCACAAACTGCAACGCGTCGTTCTGCCAGAACAAGCCCACGATCATCGCGATGATCAGGCCGATCAGTCCCATCATCGCAAACTGCCCGACACCCGCCAGGCTGCGCTTTGTGAAGGTACCGAAGATCGCGAGGGCGCCAAACATTCCCGCCGTCACCATGAAAGTGCCAAACACCGAAGCGCCGGTGTACGCGAGCAGCACGACCGAGGATGTTATCCCTACCGACACCGAGTAGATCATAAAGAGTGTCGCCGCAGTCACCGGCGATGTCTTCTCCACTCGCGCTGCCAGGTAGAACACGAGGCCGAGCTGGCCGAAAAGCAAAATCCAAAACAGCACCCGGTTAACGATAAGTGTCTGCACCAACAGAGGCGAGGATGCGACCACGAAGGCGGTTCCCGCCGTGACCAGCAGCCCCAGAAACATCCAGCCATAAACTTTGCTCAGAAAAGAGGTGATGCGGACATCAGCGCCCGCAGCTATTGTCGAGGGTTGGTTCCAACTCATTCATTGACTCCTTGTTGGCTTCAGCCAACTGCTTAAAAATCTGGGGGCATTATATCAGGAGTCTTGTTGGCGGCCACGGACGACACGGGCGAACACTGACAGACAGCCGGGCCAAGTCCGTGTTCATCCGTGTAGCTCTGTGGCAGAATGATGTGGTCTGAGTGGTTTAGACCGCGAAACGTCAGGAGGAACCATGATCACGAGAAGTCTTTTGCTTGTAGTAGTCAGCTTGCTCTTTGCGTCGCCGGCCCTGGCGCAGTTTGTTCCGACCAACCGGTTGACCGACTCCGCGGACCGGCTGTCGCGCGACGCGGAGGATTTCGCGAACGCCACTTACAACAGCTACAGCACTTCCAACCGCAACAACCGCACTGAAATCGAGGCTGTCATGCTGGCGCAACAGTTTAGTGCGTCGGCGAGGATTTTTTATCGCATGGTAGTCGACCGTCGCCGAACGCAGGATCTGCGCGACGCGTACGACGTAGTGCGCAACCTGGCGAGCGCGGTGGAGCGCAACAATCTTCAGCGCAACAGTTGGTTCAACGTGCAGCGGTCGCTGAGGAACGTCGCGCGCGACCTCGACTACGATTCGTCGAGCGGCGGCGGCGGCGGCGGCGGTCCGTTTCCGGGTGAAGGCGGCGGACGCGGTGGGCGCATGACGTGGAAAGGACGCGTTGACGACGACGTGCGCATCACGATTCGCGGCGGCACCGCGGACGTGGAAACGCTCGGCGGCACGCCCTACTACAACGCGCAACCAAACTTCTCGGCTTCTCTTCCTCCGCGGCGCGTGAACGTTCGACTCACGAACAAACGCGGACGCGGCGAGATCTACATCGAACAGCAGCCCTCGCGCGAGAACAACTTCGCCGTCGTCGTGCGGATCAAAGATTCCCGCGGCGGCGCGGCGGACTACGAGTTTGAGTTGCAGTGGTAGGTCGTGTATCAGCATCCCGCCGACGAAGTCGGTGGATTCTGACACTAGTTCTCGATCAGAATCTCGTCGGCGAAGATCCAGGTGTTTTTGCCGGAGTTGTGGGCGCGGAGCCGGAGGTAACGCGCGTTCTGAGGGGTGATGGTTTGCGCGAACTCCTTGATTGTGGCGTCGCGCTGATCGTGAGTGACTGCGGCAACCGGCGTGTAAGTCTTTCCATCAACTGAAAGCTCGATCTCGACACGGCGCGGGAACCAGATCCACGATCCGATATCCTGAAGAAACCCCGCGCCGACTCTCGAAACCGGCTGCACCTTTCCGAGATCCACGACGGCAACCAGGTCCTTTTCCCAATAGCCCTGCCAGGCTCCGCCGCTCCAGTTCATCGTTCCGCGAATACCATCGATCAACGAGGCGTCGCCGGCGGCGGGATATTGCGAGCTGTAAGCAGACGACAAACTGATCGTCCAGTCGTGCGGAATGCGATGAAAAGTCCCTGTCACGACAGCGCTGCGATTCCCCCGCGCATCAATCGCCACCGCC
>DASUOZ010000578.1:0-2714 GCA_036276375.1 Pyrinomonadaceae bacterium
CGCTTGGTCCGCAAAATCTGCTGGCGCGTTTTCGCCGTCGCGAACTGTTGCGCACTTACCTGCACGACATTCGCCGTTCGCACACGCTGGTGGAAACAATGGAAGAGCTCTCGAACCTCGCGGACGCGATTCTCGATTACGCTTTGAGTCTCGCGCGCCAGGATCTCGATAATCGTTATGGTTTGCCGGCGCACGTTGACGAACGCGGACGCATCGCGAACGCGGAGTTTTGTGTCATTGCGCTGGGGAAGCTGGGCTCGATGGAGCTCAACTACGCTTCGGACATCGATCTCGTTTTTCTGTATTCAGACGAGGGCACGACGTCGGGCGTCGGCCAACGTGGTGAAGTCAGCAATCGCGAGTACTTCGTCAAACTGTCGGAAACGATCGCGCGGCTGGTGGGCCAGTCGGGTGGTGAAGGCGCGGCTTATCGCGTGGATCTGCGGCTCCGTCCGCACGGTCGTGACGGCGCGCTCGCGTGTTCGCTTCAGGAAGCAACGCGTTATTACATGCGTTCCGCGCAGGATTGGGAACGGCAGGCGTTGATTCGTTCGCGCGCGGCGGCTGGGTCGGCGGAGCTGTTTGCTGGTTTCAAGGAGGCGGTCACGCCGTACGTGTTTCGGCCCGACGTTTCGGTGAGCGGCGCTTTGGAGAGTGTGCGGCTGGCGAAGCAGAAGATCGATCGGCAGACGGAAAAGAAGAGTGGCTACAACGTGAAGTTGGGCCGCGGCGGGATTCGCGAGATCGAGTTTATCGCGCAGGCGTTGCAACTGGCGCATGGCGGGCGTGACGATTGGTTGCGTGTGTCGCACACGCTAGTGAGTCTCGGGCGGTTGGCTGATCGCGATTTCATCACGCAGCAGGAACGCAGCGAGCTGTCTGACGCCTATACTTTTCTGCGGACACTCGAGCACCGGTTGCAAATGGAGCACGGGCTGCAAACGCACACGGTGCCGGAGTCGGAAGAATCCCGGGCGCTGATTTCCCGAAGAATCGGTTTTCCCGATTCGCAAGATCTTAAGTCCCACTTGGCGATGCACACGCGCCACGTTCGCAATACCTATGATCGTCTCTTCGGTGACGTCGAACAAAGTTCAAAAACGCACGAGACAACTGAAACGGTCGACAAAGATCTGGGACTCGCGCTTAACGCGGCGCGCGTGTTTGTCGTACACATCGGCGAGACTGCAGAAACAAGATCCGTCGCCCAGTGGTTGCACTCTTTCGCTAACGAATCGCTAAACCCGCATCGCGCCCTGGTCCAGGTGGCGCGCATCGCCGCGTCACTGGAAAAAACAGACCGCCGGTTGCATCTCTCGCAAACCAATCTGCGCACGCTGATGCGCGTCTGTGGTTCGTCAGACTTTTTTGCCGAGATGATCGCTGCGAATCCCGCGTTGATCGGTTCGCTGGGCGCGCCTGCCGAAACGGCGTTACGCCGCGACTATCGCGCGATCCTGCGCGCGGCGATCGATGCGGAAAACAGTTTTCCCGCCGAGCTCGCTGCGTTGCGTTTGCAGTGGGCGGAGTTGATCGCCGAGATCGGCGCGCTCGACATCTCGGGCGAGCTCTCGATCTTCGACACGAATCAGCGGCAGACTGAATTGGCGGTTGCGAGTTTGAACGTGTCGTATTTGATCGCGCGCCGTGAGATGGCGCGGCGTTACGGCTCGTTCAGTGGTGGACCACGGATCGCGATCTACGGTTTGGGACGGCTGGGGAGTGCGGGTGTTGATTACGGCTCCGATCTCGATGTGTTGTTCACTTACGACTCTTTGGTGCCGTCGCCGATTAAGACGCTGACGCAGGACGAAACGTATTCGCGTCTTGTCGAGCTGATGATCGCGGCGCTTTCGAGCATTACGCGTGAAGGTTATCTCTATCGCGTTGACTTGCGTTTGCGTCCGCACGGTAAGAACGGTCCGCTGGTGACGAGTGCGGAAGGTTTTCTTGATTACTTGAAAGAGGAGAGCGCGCCGTGGGAGTGGCTTGCTTACGTCAAGCTGCGCGCGGTCGGCGGTGATCTCGAGTTGGGAAAAATGATCGAGACGCACGCGCGGCATCGCATTCACGAGACCGCGTTGCACTTCGATGCGCAGGAGTTGAGGGTCGAGACACGGCGCGTGCGCGACCGTTTGGAAAAAGAGAAGGCCATTCGCAGTCGTCGCGCGGGGATTGATATCAAGTATGGTTCGGGAGGAATGCTGGACGTTTACTTTGCGACCCGCTATTTGCAGTTGCGCGACGAAGTGCTCGACGGTGGTGAAGATCGTTCGACGGCGTTTACATTGGAGCGTCTGCGCGAAGAAGGTTCTTTGAATGAAGAAGATTTTTCGATCATGAGCACGGGCTACAGTCTGCTGCGTTCAATCGATCACAACCTGCGACTGATCGTCGGCCGTTCGACGCGTCTTCCGGACCCGAACCACGTCACCGCCCGCGACGTCGCCTTGCGCATGGGCTTCGCGTCGGCGGCGGAGCTCCACCAAACGCTCGTCGAACAGATGCAATCCATCCGCGACAGTTACAACCACCTTCTTGGCAACTGAGCGCAACCGCCACTCTGTTTTGCCATAACGCCGAAGGCGTTGGCTAATTTCAGCCCAGGGTTGCCTCAACCCTGGGTCAGCAAAAAGAAGAAGTGTGTCAACGCTGAAAGCGTTGGCAAGCGGTGCGGCGTTCGCCAACGCTTTCAACGTTAGAAGGCTTTTGTT
>DASUOZ010000579.1:0-7959 GCA_036276375.1 Pyrinomonadaceae bacterium
ATGTATGCTGTACATTGCATTTCACGGATCGGCGGTGTATCAGCAGTGCAAGCGTTAAAGGATGCTCTGCCTTCAGAGTCCAACCACTGTGTCAAAGGATTTCTGGAAGCCGCCATCGAGGCGCTGGATAACAAGCGGTACAAGCTGTTAGACAACCGCAAGTGGTTTTGGGCATTTATGTGTACGCCCTAAACCGTGCGAACTACCAACCACGCGCAACGCCAACTTTCGTTGACAGTTTTTGCAATCGCAGGCTAAGCTGTTATCCCGTGAATCAGACGGGCGACAATCCCCAAAATATCCCCAAACATACAACAGTCGCCATCATCCCTGCTCGTTTCGCTTCTACTCGTCTGCCCGGAAAGGCCTTGATCGACTTAGCCGGAAAGCCGATGGTTTGTTGGGTGGCGGAACGCGCGCTGGCCGCGCGAAATGTAAATCGCGTGATCGTGGCTACTGACAGTGAAGAGATTGTCGCGGCGGTTCGCCCGCGAGGAATCGAAGTGATGCTCACGAGCGAACATCACACGAGCGGCACAGATCGCGTTGCCGAAGTCGCAGCGGCGATTCCGGAGGCGCAGATCATCGTCAACGTGCAGGGCGACGAGCCTCTGATCTCGCCGCAAACTATCGAAAAAGCGGTGGATGTGATGCAGTCGGAAATGCGCAAACCTGCCGGTGGCGCCGGGATCGTCACGACCTGGGAACCGATCGAGTCCAACGCCGATCTAGTCGACCCGGATCTGGTAAAAGTTGTAGTTGACGACGAAGACAACGCCGTCTATTTTTCGCGATCGCCCGTCCCTTTTCCGCGCGACGCCGTTAAGCGACACGGCTCGCCCGACGTGGCGCTCGCAGCGGAACCGGAGCTATTGAAACTTTTCCGCAAGCACACGGGTTTATATGTTTACCGGCGCGACGTCCTGCTCGAGTTCACCAAGTGGCCGCAGACGGAACTCGAACGTATCGAAGCACTCGAACAATTGCGTGCACTCGCACACGGCGTCAAGATCAAGGTAGTTGAAGCGTGTTCAGTCTCAACCGGCGTCGACACGCTTGCGGATCTCGAGAAAGTCAGAGCGCAGTTTTTGCAAAACGTATGAGCGACTGGATCGGACTGGCCATCATCGGTGTTCTGGTTTTGTGCGGCCTGTTTGCTTTGTCGCGACTCGGCAAGCCGTACGACGTGTCGACGGAGGAATTCGAGCGTCGCGCACAGGAGGGACCAGGTTTGCTGGGTGCGAGTCTGATAGGCTTGCAATCGGCGCTCGATCCCTCGAAAGAGAAGTCGGTTGAAGTGTTGGAAGATCTAAAGCGGGGCCGTTACGATGGCGAACAGGGATCCGGCGAGCCACCCGAAGCGGGGTCGGCAGCTAACGAGGACGAAAACTTCGAAGGGAAAGAACCGAATGCCTAAATACATCTTCGTCACTGGTGGCGTGGTTTCGAGTCTGGGCAAAGGCCTCGCGGCTTCTTCGATCGGTTGCCTGCTCGAGAGTCGCGGGCTTCAGGTCGCGCTCATCAAACTCGATCCATACATCAACGTCGATCCCGGCACGATGTCGCCTTTCCAGCACGGCGAAGTATTTGTCACTGACGACGGCGCGGAAACAGATCTCGACCTGGGCCATTACGAACGTTTCACGCACGCGCATCTCTCCCAGGCAAACAACTGGACCACCGGACGCATTTATCTTTCCGTAATTGAAAAAGAGCGCCGCGGCGACTACCTCGGCAAAACGATCCAGGTCATTCCGCACATCACTAACGAGATCAAAGAGGCCGTGCGCAAGGTGGCGGAAAAGGACCAGCCGGACGTCGTGATCGTGGAGATCGGCGGTACGGTCGGCGACATCGAGTCGCTGCCGTTTCTCGAAGCGATTCGCCAGATGGGTAACGAAGAAGGCGCCGGCAACGCGCTGTTTATTCACGTCACGCTCGTGCCTTACATCGCCGCCGCCGGTGAACTGAAAACCAAACCCACGCAACACTCGGTGCGCGACCTGCGCGAGATCGGTATCGCGCCCGATATTCTCCTGTGCCGTTCGGAAAAACCGTTGTCGCGCGATCTGCGCAGTAAGATCGCGCTGTTTTGTAACGTGAAAGAGTCGGCGGTGATCAGTGCGCAGGACGTTGACACGATCTACGAGGTGCCACTCGCGTTTCACGAGCAGGGACTCGACGACCTCATCGTGATCCAACTCGGTTTGCACGGACAGGCGCCGCAGGCAGACCTCACCGAGTGGCGCAATCTGGTGGCGACGATTCGCGATCCTTCCGGTGGTGAAGCGTCAATCGCCATCGTCGGGAAATACGTCGAGCTGGAAGACTCTTACAAGTCTCTGCGCGAAGCGTTGACGCACGGCGGCGTCGCCAACAATCTGCGCGTCGTGGTTAAGTGGATCGAGTCGGAAGAGTTGATGGACGACGATTACGAAGATCGCCTGCGCGACTTCGACGCGATCCTCGTTCCCGGCGGCTTCGGCAAACGTGGCGTCGCGGGCATGATCCGCGCAATCTCTTACGCGCGTAAAACGCGCACGCCGTATTTCGGTATCTGTCTCGGCATGCAGACGGCGTGTATCGAGTACGCGCGCAACGTTTGCGAGCTCAAAGACGCCGATTCGACGGAATTCGACGTCGATACACCGCATCCCATCATCTTCAAGTTGCGCGATCTTGTTGGCGTTGAAGAGTTGGGTGGCACGATGCGCCTTGGGGCGTGGCTGTGCCGCCTCGCACCCGGCTCACTCGTCCGCGACGTCTACGGCGGCGCCGAAGAGATCAGCGAACGCCATCGTCATCGTTACGAATTCAATCCTGAGTACCGGCAACGACTCGAAGGCGACGGACTCGTGTTCAGCGGCGTGTCGCCCGACGGCAAGTTTGTCGAGATGATCGAACTGCCGCGCGAGGTCCACCCGTGGTTTGTCGGTTGCCAATTTCATCCGGAATACAAATCGAAACCGCTCAATGCCCACCCGTTGTTTGCGTCGTTCGTACGCGCTGCCTACGAAAATCGTTTGCAGTCGGAGACCTCGATGGAGAAGAATGGCGAGGTCGACCTGGTGATGGGACACGAGCGTGTTACAGCCACCAGTGGTGATTGATTGCAAACACAAAAGGATCCACTCATCGGCCTGACCCTCGACGAAAAATACCACCTCGAAGAACGTCTCGGTGAAGGCGGCATGGGCACGGTCTATCGTGCGCGACACCTTTTGATGGACCGGCCGGTCGCGATCAAGGTCTTGCACCCGCAGTTTGTCGATAACGAAGCAGCGCGCTCGCGTTTTCAACTCGAAGCACGCGCGGCGGTGCTGCTGCATCACGTGAACGCGGTTTCCGTGACTGACTTTGGCCAGACTGCCGACGGCCTGGTCTACATCGTGATGGAGCTGCTCGAAGGCCGCACGCTGCGCGAGATCCTCGTCAAAGAAGCGCCACTCGAAACCGCGCGCGCGACTTCATTCATGTTGCAAACGTCTGCTGCCGTGGCAGCCGCACACAAAGCGGGAATCATTCATCGCGATCTGAAGCCGTCGAACATTCTGGTGACGCAGAGTGCGGATGCTCCCGCGATTGTAAAGGTGCTCGACTTCGGCATCGCGAAACTCGCCGCTGACATTCTCGACGAAGAAGATGCGGGTGCCGTGACGTTGCCCGGAACGCCGATCGGCACGCCGCGGTACATGGCTCCCGAACAGTACGAAGGGCGTGAACTCACGCCGGCCGCCGATGTTTACAGTCTCGGCGTGATTCTCTACGAGATGTTGACGGGCATGGCGCCGTTTACCGGCGTGACACCGGTTGAGATCGCGATCAAGCATGCGAGTCACGCACCGCTGTCGCCGCGCGCAATCGTCGCGGGGATTCCGGAAGACGTCGAACGGGTAGTGTTACACGCGTTGGAGAAACAGCCGGAAGCGCGTCCGGCAAACGCGGAAGAGTTTCGCGATGAACTACTGGAGACCGCGGAACGGCTCGGGCTGGAACATCAGGCGATCACGAGCGCGCCCGATATCAAAGCGTTGCGCGGCGCGGCGCTGGAATCGCCTTCGGGCCGGCTGGTGGTGGACATCGCCAAACTCCGCGAGACCAGGGCGGCCGATAAGAACGGCCGCGATTAAGACGGATCAAATTGGATGACGTATACTGAATGGCGTCAGTATGACCACACTGAAACCATTCTCAGTAGGGAAAGCTACGTTTGGCGATGGGCGTTTGACGATCATCGCCGGACCGTGTGTGATCGAGAGCCCGGAGCACGCGCTGATGATGGCGCGCGAGTGTTTGCAACGCGCGCAGGCCGCGGGTCTCGACTACGTTTTCAAGTCGTCGTTTGATAAAGCGAACCGATCGTCGATCCACAGCTTTCGCGGTCTCGGCATGGAGGCCGGTCTCGAAGTGCTGCAACGCGTCAAAGAGGAGCTCGGAGTTCCGGTGCTGACTGACGTGCACGACGTGTCGCAGGTGGAGCAAGTGGCGCAGGTTGCGGACGTGTTGCAGATCCCGGCGTTTCTGTGCCGGCAGACGGATTTGATCCTCGCGGCGGCGAAATCGGGCCGGGCAGTGAACGTTAAGAAGGGACAGTTTCTCGCGCCGCAGGATGCACGAAACATCGTGGATAAGGTGCGCGAGGCTGGTGGTGAAAAGCTGTTGTTAACCGAACGCGGCGCGAGTTTTGGTTATCAAAACCTCGTCGTGGACATGCGTTCGTTGCCGATTATGCGCAGCTTTGGCGTGCCGGTGGTGTTTGACGTGACGCATTCGCTGCAACTTCCCGGCGGGCTTGGACATGCAACCGGCGGTCAAGCGGAATACATCGAACCTCTCGCGCGCGCGGGTGTGGCTTGCGGCGTGGACGCGGTTTTCATGGAGGTCCATGACAGCCCTGAGAAGGCGTTGTCGGACGGGCCGAACGCGTTGCCGTTGCAGCGCCTCGAATCGCTGCTATTCATGATTCGCGACATCCACGAACTGGTTCGCAGCGCGGCGCGGGATTAATCCACATTTAGTTTCTCTGTATCTATGAAAACGTTTCTTTCATTGATCCTTCTGCTGTGCGTCTGCGCGCACGCGGGAGCGCAAACTACCGCGCCCGTGATCTGGCAAGTCAATTCATACGATTTGAATGCAAACGTGCAACAAGCTGAGCGCGTGCTCAACGTAGTTGCGACGTTAAATGCGACCAACGTCGGCGGTAGTACCGGCCGAACGCTGACCGTGCGTTTGAATTCGAAGGCGAAGGTGCAGTCAGTGGCGGTGAACGGAGCAGCGGCGACGTTTCGTCCGGGCGCCGAACCACGCGGCGATCTGCAACGCGCCGAGATCGCTTTGCCGGCGACGGTTGCGCCGGGCGGTTCGACGTCCGTGACCGTGACTTACTCGCTTCCGGTCGAGAGCAACGGCGGACTACTCGCTATCAGCCCGATCGCCACGCAGTTTCTGCCGCTCGCATTTTGGTACCCGATGCCGAATACGCCGTATACCGTGCGTGGCGCAGACACGGCGCCGTTTCGTTTGACTGTGAACCTCCCAAACGTGATTTCCTCCGGCGTTGAGAAGACGAGCGGCGCGGGTTCGATTTCGTTCGAACAGACGCTTTACGGTCAACCATTCTTTCTTCAGGGCGATTGGGACCAGGTTGAAGGTGCTGCCGACGCCCGAGGCATCGTCGTGTTGATGGAAAAGGGCATGGGAGCGGAGGAGCGTAAACGTGCCGAAGCGTTGATCTCGTTTACTGGTGCGGCGCGTGCTTTCTTTGCGGGAATGTTTGGGCCGGCGCCAGAGGTGCCGGTGCGTTTGGTAGCTGTGAGACGCGGCGCCGGATTCAGTGACGGCGGGACCGTGCTGATCGATGCCGACACGTTGCGCCTGCCGAAGATCGACGCGGCGACGGCGCTTGCGGTCGCGGAGGACGTCGCGCGTTTGTGGATCGGCGGACAAGCGCCGGTGCGTGGTGAAGGCGCGGGCGTGCTGCGCGACGCGTTGGTGCGTTTCCTGGCGACGCAGTTTTTAGAGAAACAGTTTGGGCGCGAGGCGGTGCAGTCGGAGTTGTACCGGGAGCGGATTGCGTATGCGGCAGTGGCGCAGCGCGATGGTCCATTGGCGCGTGCGAGTCAATTGGATTCGACGTATTTCGGATCGGTGCCGAATCGGGGCGCGATGTTTTGGCGGTTGGTCGATCGCAAGCTTGGTCATGATGCGTTTGTGGCTGTTTTGAAGGCCGCGATTCAGAGTGGGGCCGCTGATAAGAGCGGATTGACGCTGGTTGCGCTGCGAGAAGCGCTCGCCGCGCGTGGTGGTGAGAGTTTGAAGAGTTTGATGGACCAGCAGCTCGACCAGGTGATCGACACGGACCTGATGGTTGGTTTGCCGGTGCAGCGCGGCGCTGATTGGGTTTCGGCGTTGCGTAACATCGGTTCGATTGATGTGACTGTGACCGTGGCGGCGACGACCGATCGTGGTGAAGTGGTGACGGCGGAAGCGACCGTGCCCGCGAAGAACTTTGGTGAAGCGGTGTTCAAGACGCCGGCGAAGATCGTTCGCGTGGAAGTCGATCCGGAGAAGTTTTACCCGCAGATGGACTACGGTAACGACGTGGTGCCGCGTGCGAAAGACTTGCCCGACGCGTTGAACGAAGCAACGTTGCAACTGGGGGCGCAGGACTTCGTCAAAGCGGAAGCGACTGCGCGGGCGATGGTGAATGTCGCGCCGCGTTTTCAGGAAGCGCGGATTTTGCTGGCGCGCGCGTTGTTGGGCCAGAACAAACTCGAAGAGGCGGAAAAGTTGTTTCGCTCGGCGCTCGATGAGGGGTTGCCGTTTCCGGCGACGCTGGCGTGGGCCAACATCGGGCTCGGTGAGATCGCGATGAAACGCAATCAACCGGGGGAAGCGGCGAAGCGTTTTTCGGACGCGGTGGCTGCGAGCCGTGATTATCCGTCGTCGCTGGCTGCGCGTCTGGCGCGCATTCGGGCGGAAGCGGCGGCTGGTAATGCGCCTTCCGTTGATCCAGGAGTGCAGACGTTTGCGACGCAGTTGTCGCAGGCGCTGGTGAGTAATCGGAAGCCGGATTTGGAAGCGCGGATTGTGTCGGGCGAGTTGGTGCGGTTCATCAATGGCAGTATCGGCACGGAGTCGTGGGACACGAAAGTGGTGCGCACGGAACAGCTGAACGCGAATTTAATCGCGGCGGACGTGCAGATTCAGTTGAAGAAACTCGGCACGGTTGGTTCGGGAACCGCGGTGTTGTTAGTGACGCGCACGGCGTCGGGCTTGAAGCTATCGGGCATCGATCTTTTCGAGGTAAAGTGACGGACTCTGAAATTCAGACGCGAGCGGCACGCATCAAGCTGTTTTTGATGGACTGCGATGGTGTGTTGACTGACGCGCGCATCTGGATTCTCGAGAACGGCGAAGATCAGAAAGCCTTCAACACGCGCGACGGCCTCGGGCTCGAATTGCTGCATCGTGCGGGACTGAAATCAGGCGTGATTTCCGGTCGCGTCTCGAGTGCGTTGGCGCGTCGCGCTGACAGACTCGGGATGGCTTACGTACGGCAGGGTTGTGAAGATAAGGAACAAGCATTTGCCGAGATCGTCGCGGACGCCGGACTCACGAACGCCGACGTCGCGTTCGCGGGTGACGACCTCAACGACATTCGCCTGATGCGCCATTCCGGTCTGGCCATCGCGGTCGCCGACGCCGCTCACGAGACTCGCGAGCACGCCCACTACATCACCGAAGCGCGCGGCGGTCACGGCGCCGTACGTGAAGCCGTCGAACTGATCCTCAAGGCACAAGGCCGCTGGGACGACGTAGTGCGGCGTTATCTGGGCTGATCTTGGTAAAGGGAAACGAAGGTCCGCATTCGTGAAGTTGCAGGAAAACCTCCAATTACTGGGTTTTTCCTCTCAACTGAAGAACCTTAGCAAGTAGATCCCCTATAAAACGTTT
>DASUOZ010000580.1:0-2596 GCA_036276375.1 Pyrinomonadaceae bacterium
AGCTCGACGACCGGAACGTAGTTTTCGCGGCCCTTGACGGCGTTTCCCTGTTTCAATCCGCCGGTTAGTGCCTGGGCATTATTCGGGCTGACGAGAGCGACGTTGTCCCAGGTGACTTTGGTTAGTGGTTTTGGCAGTTCCTGGAGCCAGCCGTTGTTTGCGAAGCGCCCGTCGTAGATTGACGGGTCGAGGCGAAAGACCAGTTCGAAGCCGCCGGACGCAGGTTGAGATGGTTGCGTTTGCGTCTGATTCAAGAAGTTTCCGTTGAAGGAAACGGTCCTTGTTTGGAACGCCGAGTTGGGGATAAAGCCGTCGTGAATTGACTGGCGCCACCAATTTTCAAAATCGGTGCCGCTGGTTGTCGGCGTTGCGCCAGGAGTTGTCGTTGGCGACGGGCTTGCGCTGGGTGCCGCGGTCGCGAGTCTTGAGCGTTCCTGCTGCCAGAAACCCTTGACGATATCGTAGGGCCGGCGATCGTATTGATCCGAAAAGACCGCGAGTAGCTCGTGTGCGGTTTTGCCTTCGTAAAGCGGCTCGATCAGAGGTTGCACGATCGTGACGGTGCCGTCGTAAGACCGCGCGTCGCCCCACGATTCGAGATAGTGCGCGGCGGGCACGTGCCAGTGGCACAATTCGGAGGTCTCGTCTTTGTACTCGCTCAGGTGAACGCGGAGTTTGGCTTTCTTGAGGCGTTCGAAATCGAGCTTGAGATCAACGGGCGTGTTGTAAACGGGATTCCCGCCGAGGATGACCAACAACTCGACACGGCCCGCGTCGAGATCGTTGACCAAATCCTGAAGCGACTGCCGCTGGTCCACCGAATTCACTTCCAGCGGATCAGTGTAGAAAACCGTTTTGCCGACGTTCCCGAGCGCGTTGTTCATCGCGTGCGCGAGGGCATGAACGATCGGCGGCTGACTTTCTCCGGCGATGACGATGCTCGCGCCTCTGTGCGCCAACAGATCTTTTGTTACGGCTTGAATCCACGGCAGTTCGACGAATCCGCCGTACGGCATCAACTGGCTGCTCCTCGCGTCATATGCCGCAGACGAAGCCAACGTTCTTGCAACTCCCTCAAACTCGCTCGGCTTCACGGTCCACGTGTGATCCGCCATCGCGCCGGTGTTCGAAGGCGTCGTCTCGATCACGTAGAGACGGTTCATTGCAGGATTGTTTTCCATCACCCGCCGGCGGGCGATGAATTCCCGGGAGTAGCGCAAGTAACCGGGCGTCACCGGCGACAGAAAATCTGCATCAAGCGACAGAATTCGCTCGGCGACATCGAACCGGTAAGTCGTGTTCACCGGCTGGCCAAACGCCATCACGGCGCCATTGCGCGCGTTGTCGTGATTAGCCGGCTCGTACTGGTGCCACTTCGCCTGCGGAAACGCGGTCAACAATGCGCGCAGCTCCGCGCCGAGCGTGGGCGACGTGATCGTTTCGGTTAAAAAACGAATGCCTGCGCCCTGTTTCGGCCGTTGCTCGTCCAGCGCCGAACGCATATCGCCGACAAACGCCGTCCACGTGCGAATGTCTTCGCGATAGGTCAACGTTTGGGAGCGATCGGGGTCGTAGAGACTCAGGATCGACGCTTGCGAGAAGATGTCAGTCGCGCTCGAGCCACGCGGATCGCGATACGGATCTGCACCGGCAACGTCAACCGGTCGATTGTTCGGATGGTCTGGATTACCTTCGATCTTCGTCGGCCGTCCTTCGTTGCTGCGCACCAAAACCGGCGTCGCGGCGCCGAAGAGCGGCACCGCAGTCGCGAAGAAAAGTGGCTTGCCGGGAACCTGGTCTTCCGGTTGGTTAACGTAGGGAACGATCTTCTCGGGCGGTTGGAAGACGCAACCGGTCAGACCGGCGAGTGCGAGCGAAGCGCCCATCAACTTCAAAAACGTGCGACGCTCGAACGGATCAGTCCAACCTTCGGCTTGTTGCGGAAACTCACGGGCGACGAACTCACGAAACACCGGCGTGTCCGCCAGTTCTTCCAGACTTCGCCAATACTTCTTACCAACGCGCGGCGCTTCAGCATCCTGTAAAGCAAGAATGTGATCGCGCATTAGCTTGAAGTTTATGTGACGATCGCTTTCGCTCATTTCAATTCAAACTAACGGTGGCAAGTAGAACAGCTTTCCAGAATCTTTCTTCCCTGAATGCGGTATTCAGCTTTCAAGCGGCGGCCTTCGGCCAACTCTTCCTGGCTGGTGTTTTCGGGTCGCCACGTCATGTCGAAGATCTTGTCTTTCGGGCGCACGAAGCGCTCGGGCGCGCGGTGACACTCCAAACACCATTCCATCTGTAGCGTCGCCGCCTGATACATGATCGGTTGATCGTCGACGCGTCCGTGACACGTCGAACAGCCGACGCCCTTTTTAATGTGTATGCTGTGATTGAAGTAGGCGTAATCAGGCAGGTCGTGAACGCGAATCCATTTGAGCGGTGTGTTGGTGCGGAAACTCGCGCGAACCGGCTCCAGATACGGACTGTCGGCCCAGATCTGCTTGTGACAGTTCATGCAGGTCGTGGTCGAAGGCATACCGGCCGTAGCCGCGGTCTCGACTGACGTGTGACAGTAGCGACAATCGATGCC
>DASUOZ010000581.1:0-3183 GCA_036276375.1 Pyrinomonadaceae bacterium
CGGTTGAGGTCAGCAGCGTGCAACTCGGGTCGCCCGCGGAAGAAGCCGGTTTCAAAGAGGGCGATCGACTGTTGAAAGTCGGCGACGAGAACGTGAAGAGCTCGGCGCAGGTTACTGAGTACATCAAGAATCGCGACGGCCAGAAGATCCCCATCACTGTTCAGCGCAACGGGCAAACGTCGGTGATCGTCACCAATGAACGTCGCCTTGAGGGCAGCAGGTTGGGTCTTGGCGTCGCCGAACAGTTTCCGCTTCATCCCGCCAGCCTTGCATCAGCAGGGAAGTATGCCTGGGACTCTAATCTTCAGATTCTGAGTTTGACCGCCAAAGCGTTGGGTCAGGTTTTCACCGGCAAACGCTCCGTGCGCAACACACTGTCAGGCCCGATCGGCATTTACCAGGCGGCACAGAAATCGGTCGAACGTCTCGGCTGGGACGGCGTATTTGGGATGTTGGGCTTTTTGAGTTTGAACCTCGGCATCTTCAACTTGTTACCGATTCCCGTGCTGGATGGTGGCGCAATCTTCCTGTTGCTCATTGAAGGGCTGCTGGCGACTGTCGGCTTGTCGATCTCGACAGCGGTGCGTGATCGCATTCAGCAGGTCGGTTTCGTCATGGTGCTGCTGCTGATGGTGTTTGTCATTACTAACGACGTGCTGAAGACTTTCGGCGGGAGCAGTGAACCGGAGAAACCGCCGGCCGCCAGCGCGCCTGCGAAGTAAATCAGGGGCGATGCGCAAATCACGACCAGTTCAGGTTAAGCACCTTCAAATCGGCGGCGGTGCACCAGTAGTCATTCAGTCGATGACTAAGACGGACACCTCCGACGTCGGCGCGACAGTCGCACAGATTGAAGAGATGATGCGCGCCGGTTGTGAGATCGTTCGGCTCGCTGTTCCCGACAATGATGCGGCGATTGCGCTGAAAGAGATTCGCAAACGCGTTCCCGACGTTCCGCTCGTCGCTGACATTCATTTCCACTACAAGCTCGCCTTGATGGCGCTGGAAGCAGGGATCGACAAACTGCGTCTGAATCCCGGCAACATCGGTGCGCACGACCGTATTCGCGAAGTCGTGCGTGCGGCGCAGGCGCAGAGAGTGCCGATCCGCATCGGCGTAAACGGCGGATCGCTGGAGAAGGATCTGCTCAAGAAGTACGGCACTGCGACGCCTGAGGCGATGGTTGAATCGGCGTTGCGGCACGTGAAGATTCTCGAAGATCTCGATTTCACTGACATCATCATCTCGTTGAAAGCTTCAGACGTGCATCGCACCGTTGCGGCGTACCGGCTGCTGGCAGAGAAAGTTGTTTATCCATTTCATCTCGGTGTCACTGAAGCGGGTACTTCGTTCAGCGGCACGGTGAAGTCGTCGATTGGCCTCGGCATTCTGCTTCACGAAGGAATCGGCGACACGATCCGGGTGTCGCTGGCCGCGGAACCGCAGGAAGAAGTGCGGGTCGCGTGGGAAATTGTGAAGTCACTCGGACTGCGAACGCGCGGTGTGACCGTGGTTGCTTGTCCGACGTGCGGTCGCCTCGACGTCGACAATTTTGTCGAGATCGTGACCGAGATCGAGCGGCGTCTCTCGCACATCGAAGAGCCGTTGCACCTCTCGATCATGGGTTGCGCGGTAAATGGACCAGGTGAAGCGCACGATTCTCAACTCGGTATCACCTTCGGACGAGGCGTCGGCATGATCTTCAAAGACGGTGTTCCGATGCGCAAAGTCGCGGGTGAGAACATTGTCGAGGCGTTCGTGATGGAAACTGAAAAGCTGCTCGAGGAACTTCATCAGCCACGGACTTAACGGACGAACACGGACTGTCTTTTCTGTCTGTAATCCGTGTTACTCCGTGGCCCTTTAACGGATCTTTGGTCGCTTCTGTGGCGGCACGTCGCCCGCCATCGTCAAAAACAACGCATCGGTAGTCGCCTTACGATTGACGTTGACGATTAAGCTCTCGCGCACGTCTTCGATCTGAAGTATCCAGTCTGACACACGGCTCGGATCCATCCGCTTGCTGATCTTCTCGAGGTCGGATGCGAGGTCTTCGTTGACCAGCAATTCTCGCTTTACTCCCAGGGACAACATCCACGCATCGCGAATCAACGTCTCCAGTACATCTAGTCGTTCTTCGAATTCTTCTTTGTACTGCGCCTCGTTGAGTTGTTCGGCTGAGCGTAACAGTTGCGCGCGATCGTTTGTCATCACGAGCGCGTTGAGCACGCCGAGCATGGCCTTGCGTTGCGAGGTGAACGTGACCATGTCGTTTGCCAGTGCGCGGCCGATGCTGCCGCCGGCTGCACGCGCGCGCAGTTTGGCTGTTTTGTTGTCGGCGAGTTTGTTTGCGAGTAAATGAGTTTCGATTTCCGCCGGTGTGAGTGGCGCAAACCGGATCATCTGGCAGCGCGAAAGGATCGTCGGCAAAAGCATCGCGGGTCGCGCGGTGATGAGAATCAGGTGCGACGTTCGCGGCGGCTCTTCGAGCACTTTCAAGAGCGCGTTGGCCGAGGCGTCGTTGAGTTTGTCAGCCTCGTCGATCAGAAACACGCGCGCGTTTCCTTCAAACGGGCGGAAGTTTGCTTCCTTTTCGATCTGTCGCATCTGTTCGACGCGCAGGACGCGTTTTGGTGCGACGACGAGCCCGACGTCGGGATGATCGGTCCAGATGATTTGCGTCCACTCGTCCGCGTCTTCTCGTTCCGGATAGTTCAACTTCACGATCCGCACACATGATGGACAGACGCCGCATGCTTCGCGGTCTTTCGGCGTGCGGCAGTTCAGAGCGCGCGCTACTTCGAGTGCGAACCGTTTCTTGCCGACGCCTTCTTCGCCCGCAAAGAGCAGCGCGCCGGGCAGACGGCCGGACGTCATCATTCGCTTGAGTGCTTCTTTGACGCGCGTGTTTCCGGTTAGTTCGCTAAACATTGAGTACGTGGCCTCGGCTTCTCAAGAACGGAACGATCACTTGTTTGACCTGCTCGTGGGTGCGCTCGACCGGGCCCGTCGTATCGATCACCTTTACTCGCTCCGGTTCGGCTGCGGCGATGCTCAGGTACGCGTCACGCACGCGTGCGTGAAACTCGGCGGCTTCGATGTCGAGACGATCGCGTGCGCCTCGCGCGGCGTTCTTGCCCGTTGAACGGCGCGTGGTGCGGCTGACGGATTCGTCGATCGAAA
>DASUOZ010000582.1:0-3584 GCA_036276375.1 Pyrinomonadaceae bacterium
GACGAAACTGGTTCGGGTGCACGACGCGTGATGCAGCGCACGCTCAAAGACGCCCGGATCACTCCCGAACAGGTGGGCTACATCAACGCGCACGGCACGTCGACGCCGTACAACGACAAATTCGAGACCCGCGCGATCAAAGACACGTTTGGCGCGCATGCTTACAAGCTCGCCGTGAGCTCGACTAAGTCGATGACGGGCCACTTGCTCGGCGCGGCGGGCGGCATCGAAGGCATCTTCTCGGTGTTGGCGATCAGCCGCAACGTGTTGCCGCCGACGATTAACTACTTCAATCCCGATCCGGACTGCGATCTGGACTACGTGCCCAACGAACCGCGTGAAGCGCGCGTCAATTACGTGCTTTCGAATAGTTTTGGTTTTGGCGGCACGAACGCCGCGTTGTTGTTCAAAAGATACGAGGAGTAAAACCGTCCACGGATTACACAGAATTCTGCGTAATCTGTGGATGGCTCGAAACCCATGAAGATCGTAGTCATGATGAAGCAGGTTGCGAACAAGGACGCGATCCTGCGAATTAACAAAGACGCCACCTGGATCGAAGAAGCGGATCTGTCGTTTGAGGTGAGCGAGTCGGACGGTTACGCGCTGGAAGAGGCGTTGCGCGTGCGCGAGAAACTCGGCGGTGAAGTAATTGTTTGTTCGATGGGCCCGCAACGCGTGAAGAGCGTCATCAAGGATGCACTCGCGCGCGGCGCCGACCGTGCGATTCACGTCGTTGGCGACAACCTGACGCACTTATCGCCGTTCGCGGCGGCGACGGTTTTGGCCGACGCCATTCGCGACGAAAAACCAGATCTCGTGATGACGGGTTTGCAGTCAGACGATCACGGTTACGGACAAACCGGCGTAATCATGGCCGAACTGCTCGGCCTGCCGCACGCGACGATTGTTATCGAACTCGACGCCGCGCCTGACAAACTGCGCGTCAAACGAGAGCTCGAGAGCGGTTGGTATCAGTGGTACGAGATGCCGCTGCCTGCCTTGCTCACCATTCAGTCAGGCATCAGCCAGATTCGCTACGCGACGTTGAAGGGAATCATGGCGGCGAAGAAGAAAGAGATCAAAGAAGTGGCGCCAGCGGCTGAAGTCGTTGGCCGTCCCTCGCACCAGCGCGTCGAGAAGGTCTACCTGCCGCAGAAGATGAAGCAGACGCAACTGCTCGGCGGCAACGACGCAAAAGCGGGCGCCGCTGAACTGGCACAGAAACTACACACTGAAGCGCGTGTTTATTAGCCACGGGCTGACACAGAAGAACACTGATGAGTAACGGCATACTGGTTTTTATCGAACACAAAGGCGGCGTCGTCAACAAAAGCTCGTTTGAAGCGATTGCGGCGGCTCAGTCGCTCGGCGCGGAGTTGCAACAAAAGGTGAGTCTGGTGGTGCTTGGCGGAGACGTCAGTGCCCTGGCGCAGAACCTGGCAGCTTACGACGTCGAGAAAGTGATCTGCGCAACGAATGCGAAACTTTCTGACTACACGCCGGACGCTTACGCCGATGGTTTTCAACAGATCGTCAAGCAGATAGATCCGAGTTTTGTGTTTCTAACGCACACCTATCAGGTGCGGGACTTCGGGCCCAAGCTCGCGGCGCGTTTTGGGAAAGGGATGATCAGCGACTGTATTCGCGCCCGTGTCGAGGGCGGCAAGATCGGATTTACGAGAAGGATTTTCCTCGGCAAGTTGGACGCGGATGTGATCTCGGATGGCGAAGCGCCGGTGTTCGCGACGTTTCAATCAGGCGCCTATCGACCGGATCAAGCAAGAAAGGGAAGTGGTGCGGCCATAGAGAATGTCGCGGTTGAGATTGGCGACGTGCGTATGAAGCCGGAGCCTCCGTTCCAGGAAGCGAAGCAGGCCGTCGACCTGACGAAGGCGGATGTCATCGTGGCTGTCGGTCGCGGCATCAAGAGCAAAGAGAACCTGGCGCTGGCTGAGAAACTGGCGGAAGCGCTCGGCGGCGACATCGCGGCTTCGCGTCCGATCTGCGACGCGGAGTGGCTGCCAATAGATCGTCAAATCGGCTCGTCGGGCCAGACCGTTGCGCCGAAGCTTTACATCGCGCTCGGAATTTCCGGCGCGATTCAGCACCTCGTCGGCATGAAAAACTCGGGCACGATCGTGGCCATCAACAAAGATCCCGAAGCGCCGATCTTCGACATCGCCGATTACGGCATCGTCGGCGACCTGTTCGAAGCCGTTCCCGTGCTCACCGAAGAGATCAGGAAAATCAGAGGACTGGCGTAGGTATCCGCCACGGACGTCCGTGGCTTTACTCAATCACGCTCTTGAGTTCGTTAGCGACGTCCTCCGGTTTCCACTCATTACCCGTATAGACCTTCGCTACCTTTCCATCGGGTTTTATAATCACGGTCTTTAGCCCGTGGATAATCTGGTCGTTCTCGTCGAAATATCTCAATCCGAAAAACTGCGCCAGGTCCTTCACCTGTTCACCGGAAGCAAACTCCCAATGCGTGAACGTCTCGTGCTCGTAACGTTCGGTGTGCGCGGCGCCGTAACTGCGCAACACCTGCGGCGTGTCGAACTGCGGATCGATACTGACGCTCAGCAAATGCGTGCGCGCGTAGACCGCCGGGTCCTGCTGTAACTGTCGATCGATCTGCGCGAAGTTGTTGCTCATGAGCGTGCAGTATTCGGGCAGCGGGCAGCGTGTGTAGATAAACGTGAGCAGCAACGCTTTGCCCCGATAGTTTTGCAACCCGATCTGTTTACCATCCTGGTTTACGAGCGTGAAGTTTGGGACTTCATCGCCCGGTTGTGCCTCAGTTGGCGGCGCAGCGCCCGAAGTCCCTGAGGAATCGGCGCTCATTCTCGTGACGAACAGGTTTTCCAGCCACGACTGCGAACCATCGACGACGAGTGTCGCCGAGACCTGATCTTCGGGCGCGAGATAGTCGAGATCAGCTTGACTGGGCACGGTGAAAGGCATCGTCATCGCGGGCATAAGTCCCTCGACGTTCTCGTGCGAGATCGTGACGAGACGTTTCTCCTTTTCCACCATGACGACCTTGCCTTTGAGATCGTAGCGTTTCTCATTGCGTCGACAGGCGCCCAGACTTGCCGCCACAAGGAGAAGAATAAACACGCATAGAAGAACGGATTTGTTCATTTCCGGGTGCCCAAAACGGGTTGGAGTTGCGCGTCGTAGAGGCGCTGATAGGTCCAGAAGTTGGCCAGCACTTTGTAAACATAGTCTTTGGTCTGGGAGAAGCCGATCTCCGCAACGTAGCGGTCTGCTTCCGTCGATCGTGAGCGGCCGATCCAGCGCGCCAGGTTGTCGGCGCCGCCGTTATACGAGCCGGCGACTGCCTGCGGCTGATCGGGAAACTGCTTGAACAAATTCGCGAGATACTGCGAGCCGAAGAGTATCGCAGTGTCGGCGTTGTAAAGATCGTCCTGCTGAAAGTTTGTGAGCTTCAACTGCCCGGCGATCTCGTTTGCCGTGGCGGGGATGAACTGCATCATTCCGCGCGCGGCGGCAATCGATTTCGCCTCGACCTGGAAGCGTGATTCCTGGCGCGCGATCGACAGCACAAACCGCGG
>DASUOZ010000583.1:0-3562 GCA_036276375.1 Pyrinomonadaceae bacterium
CTGGAAGCTGTTGTAACGGTCGCGATAACGATCGTCACGATAGTCGCGATTGCGACGATATCGGTCGTCACGATCTCTGCGTTCATAGCCCCAGGGATATTGAGCCTGAACAGTAGTGCTGGCGATTGCTGTAAAACCAAGAATCAGGAAGAGTGCCAGTATGTAACCGCCCATCTTTTTACTCGAGTAATTAAGTTTCATTCGAACTACCTCCCTGTGGCCCGCTTTGGCAAGCGCCATGCCTGTGCCGGAAGGAGGTTTTTACGGGCGGATTGTGGGCAGATTTCGACACGATATCGTGCGTGCATAAACGACATCGGTTCGACGAATTTACGCCGGTCGTTGCAGGTAGGATCTCAGTTCCGGTCGAGTGGCTTTGCGCACGAGCGCACTCTTCGCTTTCCACTCGGTTGCGCGACTCAGTTCAACAAGAAAATGTGTCTCGCCTGATTCGAGTGAGGCGATCGGCGCGCCGTCGTGGTAGAGCACGCGATTGCTCGTGTGTGCGGTGATACGGTTACCGGGAATGATGATGCCCGCGAGGTTCAAAGGATCAGCGGCGCTGACGGAGATCATGCTGTCCCGCGCGCCTTCGCGACGAATCGCGCGCAGCATTCCGACCGCGTCCGGCAGAGCAAACTGCTCCCCCGAAATTCCGGCAACAAAGCGACCGCCGCGAATCTCGCCGCGCGCTTCCAGACGATGATAGATGCGCAACAGCACACGCCACGGCAGGTTCATCCCTTCGCGTTCGAGCAAACGTTTGAAGACCACGCCGTAACGCCTGAGCAGCGTCCACGCAATCTCTTCCGCCTTTTCCTGTTCGATCGGATTTTGGTTGCCGCGGTTTCCAGCGGAGGCGTTTCCGTTTTCGCGATGAATATCTCGGTGGATGATCGACCAGCGACCGGCGCTCGCCATCTCGTAGACGGGTTGGCGATGTTTGCGCCGCGCGGCTGCTTGAGTTTTTCGACTGCCGGGAGTGAGCAGGGCACGCAATCCGGTGAAACTGTCGGAGACGACAACGCCATTCGCGACCAGTTCGGCCAGCGATTCTTCAACCTGGCTGCGGAGGAGTTTGGTGTTTTCGACGATGTCGGTGAAGAACGAGGCGCCGCGATGTTTGAGGTAGTCGAAGACGACCTGCGTTGTGGTGGAGAATTCGTTTTCGGCCGTGGGTGACAACGGCGGGAACACCGAGCTCCATAAAGCGAAGTTCTTACGCCGCAGGAGCGCGATCGGAGTGTTGCGTACTGGTCCTGCGCCGCGTGGTCTGTCGCCGTTCGCGTCAGTTGCGGAACGCACCGGCGGCGTCAGTCGCGCCCAAACGACGTCGCCGGACAAACAGAGCGCATCGAGCCACGTCGGGTCGTATTCGACGAGTCGCGCCGGCAGGAGCTCGCCTTCCCACGCTGCCGCAGGCGCTTCGAAACCTTCCAATTGGTCGATGATCGCGCGCACGCTGTCCGGACCTTCCATCTGGTGCTCCGGCGCGACCTTCTGCCACGCAAGCAGGAAACGGATGAAGTCGGCGCTGGCCACCGGCTCGATCTCCTGGCGCAGGCGATTGAGTGTGTAGCTATGGATGCGCGCGAGCAGACGGCGCGCGCTCCATTCGGTGTCGGTGGTGCCGGGTGTGAAGCGTCCGCGAATCACGAAGCCTTCGGCTTCGAGTTTGAGCAAAGCGGTTTCGAGCTCGAGTTTGTTAAGACCGGATTGTGAAGCCAATTGTTCGACTGTGATCGGGCCGAGTCCTTCGAGGCGGCCGCGGATGATCTCGACGAGGGCGTCCTCGAAGGTCCACGGGGTTCTAGCCACACTTTCAGGAGGCGTAATAGGTGGTTCAAGCGTAGCACCCGCAAAAATCGTTTTTAATTGTGGCAGTCGCTCAGCGGCAACCCACAATTGCTCCGGGCCCGCTAACACTGCCGCCCGCCTATCCCCCTTCAACTCGGCGAAGAACTCTTGCCACGCCGCACCTTCGGGCGCCGTTACAAATCCGAGTTCAACCAGCGCGTCGTGCAGTTCGTCTGCATTCCGCGGTTCGGGCCAAACTTCCTCACGCACGCGATCGATCGCCGCCTGATCGAGTTTTCCCATGTCGCCCGCCGTTTCCGGATCGAGCCAGCGCCGCTGAAACACCGCGCGCGTGCGACGCTCTTCGAGTGGCGCATCGTCGAGAAAGGCATACGGCCGCGCGTTTAGAATCTCCTGCGAGAGCGGCGACGCTTCGATGACGTCGCAAGCGAAGAGGTTCTTCTCGTTGCGTTCGATTGAAGTCAGCAGACGTTCGAGCCCATCGATATCCATCGCCTCTTCAAGACAGTCTTTTACAGTCTGATCGACGAGTGGATGCGACGGGATTTCACGTTCGCCGGTCGGCAGGTTCTCGAAACACGCCACTTGATCGGGAAAGACCGCCGTCAGCAGATCTTCCGCGTCCATCCGTTGCAACTGCGCCGGAATCTTCTTGCCGCCACGACGTCGCAGCACTGCCAGCGAGCGGGTTGCGTTCCAGCGCCAGCGAATGTTCCACATCGGCGCGTCCAGCAGCGCCTGGCAGAGCAACTGGCGCACAGTTTTCGAGTTCAGGTAGTGGAAAACGTCGTCGAGCGGAAAGCTGTGTGTTGGCCCAAGCGAGAGCACGATGGCGTCTTCCGTGGCCGCCGCCTGTAGTTCGAAATTGAACTTGCGACAGAACCGTTTGCGCAGCGCCAGTCCCCACGCCCGATTCAAACGACTGCCAAAGGGCGAGTGCAGCACCAACTGCATGCTGCCGCTGTCGTCGAAAAACCTTTCCAGCACGAGATTTTGCTGCGACGGCATCACGCCCAGAACAATCTTCGCGCCTGCGAGGTATTCAACGATCTGTTCGGCCGCGGAATGCGATAGTCCTACTTCGTTCGTGAGCCACTCGACCGCAGCGCCCAGTTCAACTGATTCCCCGTTGATCCGCGATGCAACCTCCTCGCGCAAGCGCGAAACGGAAACGGACAACTCATGCGAACGTGCGGGCGCCTCACCCAACCAGAACGGAATTGACGGCGGCTGGCCGTGCGCGTCTTCAACGCGAACTTTTCCCTGCTCGACGCGCAGCACGCGCCACGAAGTGTTGCCGAGTTGGAAGATATCGCCCTGCAAACTCTCAATCGCGAAGTCTTCGTTAACGGAACCGATAACCAAATCCGTCGGCTCGAGCACGACGGCGTAATCCGCCGTGTCGGGTATCGCACCGCCGGAGGTGATCGCCGCCAGACGCGCGCCTCGGCGACCGCGGAGGCGTTGATTCACAGCGTCGTGGTGCAAGTACGTGGAGCGGCGGCCGCGTTTGGTCGTGAAACCATCGGCCAGCATGCGTACGATCGAATCAAACTGTTCGCGCTCGACATTGCGAAACGGGTAAGCGCGGCGAATCGTCGCAAACAGATCGTTTTCCGTCCATTCCTCGGCCGCCACCGCGGCGACGATCTGCTGCGCGAGAATATCGAGCGGCCGCTCCGGGATCTCGAGCCGGTCCAGTTCACCGCGACGCACCGCATCGATGATGGCGGCGCATTCGACC
>DASUOZ010000584.1:0-3422 GCA_036276375.1 Pyrinomonadaceae bacterium
GCATGCTCCATCGTCTCGTAGATCGTTTCCGCGGCCTGAAGCTGGTTCGCGCCGGGCAGTAGGTAAACGGCCATCGCGCCGCTTGGCTTACTGTTGAGCCGGCCGAACGAGTTGTAATCCTGCGAACCCATTTCGGCTCGGCCAATGTCCTTGATGCGAACGACCGCGCCGGTAGCGCTTTGACGAATGATGACGTTTTCAAACTCTTCGGGCGTAACTAGCCGGCCGGGTGCGCTCAGTGTTTCCGTGAACTCCTGGTCCGTTGGCGTTGGTGCGCCGCCGATTTTGCCGGCGGGTGCCTGCAGGTTCTGTTCTTTGATAGCGCCGATGACGTCCGCCGGAGTTAGACCAAGCTTCGCGAGTCGATCCGGTTTGATCCACACGCGCATTCCGTAATCAGTGCCGCCGAAGAGATCCACTTGCGCAATGCCCGGAATGCGAAGAATTTGGTCGCGCAGGTTGATGCCGCAGTAATTGATGAGGAAATTCGCGTCGTAAGTGTCGCTGGGTGAGTAGAGCGAGATCACCATCAAAATACTCGGGCTTTGTTTTTTGACGGTGACACCCTGCTGGTTAACTTCCGCCGGCAGTCGCGCTGCCGCGGTGGAGACGCGATTCTGCGTCAGTACGTTTGCGGTGTCCTGGTCCGTGCCGACTTCGAAGTTGACGTCGAGCAGCATGCGGCCGTCGCTGGTGTTCGACGACTTCATGTAGATCATGCGATCGACGCCGTTAACTTCCTGCTCGATCGGCGTCGCTACGGACTGTTCGACTGCTTCCGCGGAAGCGCCGGGATACGTGGCAGTAACGCGGATGTTTGGCGGCGCGAGAAACGGGTACTGTTCAATCGACAGTCCACGAATAACCACGACCCCGATCAAGAGAGTCAGGATCGAGATCACGATCGCCACAATCGGACGCCGTATGAAAAAGTTTGACATGAGTTGTCATCCCCCAGAGGTCGTCGCTGAAACACCTGCTATCGATGGATTTACAAGGCTGCCGGGCCGGACCTTTTGCATGCCCTCGACGATCACGCGCTCGCCCGCATTGAGCCCATCGAGCACAACAATATCTTTGTCGACCTTGTCGCCTAGCTTGACGGTGCGCACGGCTACTTTGTTTTCCTGGTCCACCACCATGACTGTCTTCGTTCCCTGGAGCTCCTGGACGGCGCGTTGCGGAACGACGATGGCGTTCTCCTTTTCCTCGACCGCTACACGCACACGCGCGAATTGTCCGGGTCGCAGATAGCTCCCGGGATTAGGGAAGGCGGCTTCCACTTTCATGGTTCCGGTTTGCGGATCGATGGTGCGGTCCAACACACGGAATGGCCCGTGGTGCGGATGAACGCTTTCGTCTGAAAGCAGCAGCTCGAAACGCAAATCGCCTGCTCGTTTTCCGGCGGTGTCCGGATCGGTAAGTTTCAAGTACTCAATCTCGCTGACATTGAAATCAACGAGCAGCGGATCGGAGGCGGAAACGGTGGCGAGCAGAGTTGCGTCTCCGCGGCCCACGAGGTTTCCTTCATCGACCTGGAGGAAACCGATGATGCCGGTGATCGGGGAATAGATGTCGCAATAGCTCAGGTCGAGTTCGGCCTGGGTGACGCGCGCATTGGCCGCTGACACTTCGGCGCGGGCGCGTTCGATCGTGTACTTAACGGCGGCTTCGAGGTTTGTCAGGTTTGCACGCTTGGCGTCGACGCTGGCGCGCGCGGATTTTTGAGTGGCGATTGCAGCGTCGAGATCCTGTTCAGTGACGGCTTTCTCTTTGGCGAGTGGCGCCAGACGATTAACGTCCTGATCTGCTCGCGTCAAAACTGCCTGTGCATCAGCCAACTCGGCTTGCGCCTGGAGAACGTCAGTTCGCTGGCTCGCCTGGGCCAGGTCTGAGACCGCCTTGAGGGCGAGCGCTTTCGCGGATTGCAGGGCCGCCTGAAACGGACGCTTGTCGATCGTGAACAAGAGCTGTCCCTTTCTGACGGGCGTGCCTTCGCGGAAATGGACCTTTTGCAGAACGCCCTCAACCCGTGCGCGCAACTCAACCGTGTTGTCGGCCTGTGTCTGGCCGACGTACTCGCTGTAGATCGGTACGGTTTTTTGAGTCACCGGCACGACGACCACAGCCGGTGGCGCCGCCTGCACCGTGGTGGGCGTCGTTTTGGAGTTGCAACCAACACTGGTGATCAGTGAGACGGTCAGAAGCGAAACCGCCGTCGCCAGGGAAAGACTTCGCGTGGACAGAATCGTCATTGCTGTTCCTCCGTGTTTGGGGAGTCTATGGCGGTGGCTAACGGGCTGGTACTGGCAGAATTGACAGTACAGGACAGCGAACGATGGGAATTATCGTGAATGGAAGCGATGCTAAGGGTAGTCGTAACTGCAGCGGTGATTATCTCCGTGTGCCTGATGGTTCACGTCGCCGGAATTCTGTTGATGGCGGAATGGCTGTTGGGCAAACGGGAGTATTTTGAGCAGCGGGCCACCAAAAGGCATTTCGCGGGGCTGATCGTCACGCTGTTTACAGGGGTTATGTTTTTGCACCTGGTACAGACAGGTCTATGGGCGGCGTTCTATTACGTGCAAAACCTGTTCGACGATTTTGAAACCTCGCTCTACTTTTCCATGGTCAGTTTCGCAACGATTGGTTATGGAGACGTGTTGCTGCCGCGCAGATGGCGGCTGCTCGGTGTGGTAGAGGGTTTCTCGGGGGTCATACTGTGCGGCATCTCGACTGCTTTCATTTTTGCCGTCGTGAACGCAGTGCTTCAGTTGCGCATACAACAGCGGTCAAAATAAGGCGAGACGCAGCGGTCGCGTTGTTCTTGCCTGTAAGAAATGACAGTTACCGGCCCTTCATTCCGGCGCTACGCTCGGGTAATGAGATTCCAAAAAGCAACATTGATCGCTGTAATACTCGCGCTCTCGATCTGCGGTACGTCCGTGGCGCAACAGAACGGCGGTTCCCGACTGGCGCATGCCAACGGCGAGGGAAAACTCAGGCTCGGCCAGGAACAGTTCAAGGTCAATGGCGTGGTGGTGAAGCTGCTCGATGACGGCAAGGTGGAGATCACGCTGATCGCGGACATCACGATCTTCGTAATCGGAACCTGGGTCCAGACACCCAACTCGCAACAGGATTTCGATCTGAGCTTTACGGACGCAACATCTCGCGGCGGTTTGGACGGCACCGGAAAGCTGACTCTCGCTCCGGATAATTCAGGCATGAAATTGAGCATTAAAGGTAAGAGCCGGGCCACTAAGAAACCGGTCGAGGTTACGTTCGCGGCTAAATAGCGGATCACTATGAACTCAGCAAAGAGGCTTGGCATCACCAGTGTGTTTCTGCTGTTGTGCGCTGTCTCGATTAGCGCGCAAAAAGTAAGTGTCGGCGCGGACCCCGGCGTGGACCTGACGAAG
>DASUOZ010000585.1:0-3360 GCA_036276375.1 Pyrinomonadaceae bacterium
AACTCAGGAGGGTGAAATGAGCGCGAAAATTATGCAATCAGGACGCACGAAAACACTGATTCAACACCTTGCGGCTCTCATGTGCGCGGCGATCCTGTTACCGGGAAATCCACTCGCTGTTGGGCGACCACTGCCGATTCATCGGCAGCCGTTTGACGAGGCGACGGTAAAGATTCCCCCGGAACAACTGGATTCGCTCGTCGCGCCGATCGCTCTTTATCCCGACAACCTGCTCAGCCAGACACTCGTGGCCTCGACTTATCCGCTGGAGATCATTCAACTGCAACAGTGGTTGGAACGAAACCCGGATTTGGCGAAGGACCAAAAGAAGCTGGCCGAAGCAGTGAAGAAGCAAGCATGGGATCCGAGCATTCAGGCGATGGCGCCTTTGCCAGACGTGGTGAAGCGTTTGGCCGACGACATTCAGTGGACCACGGATTTGGGCAACGCCTTTCTGGCGCAACAGAAGGACGTGATGGACTCCATCCAGCGCATGCGCTCCAAGGCGCAAGGCAGCGGCGCGCTGGCCTCAAACCAACAACAGAAGGTGGAGACGCAGGTCATCGAAAAGAAGGAAGTGATTGTCATCGAGCAATCAAATCCCGAGGTGGTCTACGTGCCTTCTTACAATCCGACGGTGGTCTATGGCGCGCCCGCCTATCCCTATCCACCGATCTACTACCCGCCGTCAACCGGAGCTGTGATCGCCGCGAGTGCGATCTCGTTTGGCGTTGGTTGGGCCATGGGCGCTGCGTGGGGCGGCGGTTGGGGTTGGGGTTGTGGTTGGGGCGGTGGCGACATCGACGTCAACATGAATAACAACTTCAACCGCAACACAAACATCAGCGGTGGCAATCGGGTGAACAACATCCAGGGCGGCAACCGCGGCAAGTGGCAACACAACCCGTCGCACCGCGGTGGTGCTCCTTACGGTGATCGCAATACGGCAAACCGTTTTGGCGGCAGTGCGCGCGGCGACTCGTTGGCGAACCGGCAACGTGCCGCGCAACGAGACATCGGCCGTCAAGGCGGGAACCTGCGCAGTAACGACCGCGTGGGCGATCGTGGAGGCATTGGTGATCGCGGTGGCGTCGGCGATCGAGGCAATCGTGGTGGTGTCGGTGACAGAGGCGGCGTCGGCGATCGCGGCGGCGTCGGCGATCGAGGCAATCGCGGTGGTGTCGGCGATCGTGGTGGTGTCGGTGACAGAGGCGGAGTCGGTGATCGCAGCAATCGCGCCGGCGTCAGCGACCGCAGCAGCGGCATCGGCGATCGTGGCGGCAGTCGTGGTGGTGTCAGCGACCGCAGCAGCGGCATCGGTTCGCGTGGCGCCAGTGGCGATCGTGTCGGTAACCGCAGCGTTTCCGGGGGCGGTTCGCGCAGCATGGGCGGCGGTTTCGGACGTGACTACGGCGGCAGTGGCATGGGCGCACGCGCGAGCAGCAGTCGCGGATCGTCGAGCATGGGTGGTTTCGGCGGCGGCAGTCGCGGTGGCGGTGGTGGCAGCCGAGGCGGCGGCGGCGGTGGTCGTGGTGGCGGCGGTGGCCGAAGGAGGTAATGAGTCATGAAACAAAGCAAATTTACGACAACTCTGAAAACGGGTCTTTGGGTGTTGTTGCTAGTGGCTTTTGCCTCGGCAGCATCCGCGCAAACGACTGTGGCCACAAAAGCGAAAGCGTTTCCGACAGCGGAAGAGGCCGCGAACGCGCTCGTCGATGCAGCCGAGAAATATGACGAGACCGCTCTGCTCCAGATTCTTGGACCAGACAGTTACGACATCATTCACACGGGCGAGCCGGCGCGCGATCGTGAAGTAGCAAAGCAGTTTGCCGAACAGGCGCGGCAGAAGATGAACGTGGCGCAGCCTAAAAATTCACGCCGCGCATTCCTGAACATCGGCGACGACGATTGGCCGTTTCCAGTGCCAATCGTAAAGGGTCCGTCGGGCTGGGCGTTTGATAGCAAAGCGGGTCGTTTGGAAATTCTGTACCGGCGCATCGGTAGCAACGAGCTGAATGCGATTCAGATCTGCCGTGGCTACGTCGAAGCGCAGCACGAGTACGCTTTGATCAAAAGAGGCCCGGGCGTGAACCAGTATGCGCAACGCATCATCAGCACGCCGGGAAAACAGGACGGACTCGCGTGGCAAAACGCTGACGGCGCCTGGGATGGTCCAATCGGTGAAAAAGTAGCGCAGGCGATCGCCCGTGGCTACTCCTCCAGAACGGAACCGTTTCACGGCTATTTCTTCAGGGTCCTGAAAGGGCAGGGGCCGGCCGCGCCGCTTGGCGAGCTCGACTTCGTGGTTAAAGACGTGATGATCGGCGGCTTCGCGCTCATCGCCTTTCCCGCGCAGTACCGAGTTACCGGTGTGCAAACTTTTATCGTGAGTCACGACGGAGTGGTCTATCAAAAAGACCTTGGTCCAAAGACTCTCGAACTTGCGGGAGCTATCGATCGGTTCAATCCGGACAAGAGCTGGACTCCCGTACTTGAGGATTAACATGAAAACCCGACTAAAAATCGTCGCGTTGTTTTGGTTGGCGGCTTCGATGCTCATCAATATCGCGAGTGTCGCCAACGCGCAGCAGGTTCGGCGAGAGAAGGATCTTCTCGGCGAAAAGGAGATTCCGGCTGACGCCTACTACGGCGTGCAAACGGCGCGGGCGCTGGAGAACTTCAAACTCTCCGGCGTGCTGATCAATCACTACCCGGGTTTCGTCGAAGCCTGGGCCATCGTCAAACTCGCCGCCGCCCGCGCTAACGCGGACGTCGGCGCGATGAAGCCCGAACGACTGGCGGCAATTGAAAAAGCAACTGCCGCCATTCGCGACGGCCGTTATCACGATCAGTTTCTGGTCGATTGGTACCAGGGCGGCGCGGGCACGTCGACAAACATGAATGCCAACGAAGTGCTGGCCAACGTCGGCCTCGAGCTAACCGGACGCAAGAAAGGCGAGTACCAGTTTCTCGAACCTCATGACGATCTGAACATGTCGCAATCGACCAACGACTCGTACCCGACTGCGCTCAAGGTCGCGTTCATTCTGCGCAACGATCGTTTGATTAGCGAGTTGCAAAAGCTGGTTGCGTCGTTCCGTATGAAAGGCGACGCGTTTCTCGAGATCGTCAAGATGGGCCGCACCGAGATGCAGGATGCGGTTCCCATGACTGTCGGCCAGGAGTTCCACGCCTTCGCCGCCAGTCTCGAAGACGAGATCAAACTGCTGCGCGACGCGGAGAAGTATCTCTACACCGTCAACATGGGGGCAACGGCCATCGGCACCGGGATCAACGCGCCGAAAGGTTACGCCGAGAAGTGTGCCATGCACCTCGCGAAGCTGACCGGCAAGCCGATCG
>DASUOZ010000586.1:0-2641 GCA_036276375.1 Pyrinomonadaceae bacterium
GCCAGCACCGGGTTCGGGGGATCCGGGGCTGCGGGGGTAGTTTGCGCGACAATTGTTACGGCGCAGGCAAGGATAGTTAACAACACATTTCTGCTGGTGAAGATCTTCATCGGGGGCTCCTCGAAAATGGTGTTGAGTTTCGACTGTTACCAGGCAACGGCGTAGCGACTACGGCGCGGGTCGGCGCCCGCCGCGGATACGCCGGTTTTCGGATCGTAAATTACTACGGTCGGCGCGGAGAGTGTACCCCACTCGCCCTGCAATTTTACTTTATGCCCCTTGTTCGTGAGCTCCTGGATTGTTTTCAGGCCGACGCGCGACTCGACGTTCAGTGAACCCGGAAGAAACTCGTGATCGTCAAACGAGCTGACGTAATGCTGGGTGTCGAAGCGCGCGGCTTCGACGGCTTCCTGCGGATTCATGCCAAACTCGATCACGTTCAGCAACACTTGCAGTAACGCCTGGTCCTGGTTATCGCCGCCGGGCGTGCTGAGTACCATGAACGGTGCGCCGTTTTTCAGCACGAGCGTTGGTGTCAATGTGATGCGCGGGCGTTTTCCGGGCGCAACGACGTTCGGACTATTTGGATCAGTCAGCGCGGATTGCAGACGCTGGCCCATCAACACGCCGGTATCACCGGCGACGACTGCCGGCAACCACGCGCCGCTCGGCGTGGCGCTGAACAGGTTGCCCTCTTTGTCGATCACGTTCACGCAGGTCGTGTCGTTGGCGCGTTCCAGTTCGGGAATGGTGGTAGCTCGGCCAACGGTTTGCACGGAGCTCGCGAGTATGGCTTTCATGTTCAGCGGATCGCCGGGCTGTTGGGCGAGGGAAGCGCGTTGCTCATCAATTAACGGGCGGCGCAGTGCGGCGTAGTTCTTCGAGAGCAATTCCGTCATCGGAATCTTAACGAAGTTTGGATCGGCGTAATAACGGTCGCGATCGGCGAGCGCGAGTTTGAGTGCCTCAGCGAGGGTGTGGATGTAGGCCGGAGAGTTGTGGCCCATCTTCTTCAAGTCGAAACCTTCGAGCATGTTGAGCGTTTCGATCATGGCCGGGCCCTGCGTCCAGAAACCGGCTTTGTAGACTTCATACCCGCGATAGTCGGTGGAAACCGGTTGTCCGACAGTCGCGGTGAACTTCGCGAAATCGTCAGCCGCGATCAAGCCGCCGTTTGCCTGCATGTATGCGCCGATGCGAAGCGCGATTGGACCGCGATAGAAATAATCGCGCGCGGCCATCAGGCCGGCGTGACGGTTGTTGCGTGTGCCGCGGGCAGCGAGTCGTTCAGCACGGACGATCTCGCGGAGCGTGCGCGCCAAGTCCGCCTGCACGAAGATGTCGCCGACTTTCGGCACCTCGCCGTTTGGCAGGAAGACTCGTTTCGCGTCCGGCCATTGCGAGAAGATCGATGAACGCGTGCGGATGTACTGCACGCGCAGCTCGTCGAGCGGAAAACCGTCAGCGAGTTGAATGGCGGGTTCCATCACTTCGCCGAGGGTTTTGGTGCCGAATTTATCGAGTGCGGTGACGCATGCGTCCAAAACCGCCGGAACTGTCGCGGAGAGCGGGCCGGTGGAGGGAATCAGACCGCCGCGTTTTGCACCGGGCATGGTGGTGCCGGAATCGGCTTCCTTTTGACCGCGGTTGGCGAAAAACTCGCGCGTGGCCTTCATGGGCGCCTGTCCCATGCCCTCGATGACGACGACCTTCTGGTCTTTCAACTTAATCAGGATCGGAACTTCGCCGCCGAAAGAAAAGTGTGAAAACTCGATGACCGAGGCCGCGAGGATCGTCGCGACGCCCGCATCGACGGCGTTACCGCCGCGTTGGAGAATTCTGAGTCCGGCTTCAACGGAAAGCGGTTGTCCGCCCGCGACGACGCCGCGTTTACCGCGGACGACGGGGCGGAACGTGTCGGCTTCGGTAGTGTTTGATATCGGAAAACCGGCCAGTATGAAGGATGCGGCGAGGCAAAACACGAGCGCGCTTCGTTTCGAGAAGGACATCAGGGCCACCTCTTTCGATTTTAGACACGCGATTTTGCCACAAAGAGGCACAAGAAGCACAAGAATTAGCTCATTCACTTGTGCATTTTGTGCCTCTTTGTGGCTTGCAACTGGTAAGATTGCGCGAGACAAAAAGAGAGGGCACTGACCTCCCCCAAGACCAGTGCCCTTGCCTTTATCTCAGTTCTCCCATGGAGAATTAACGACGGGCAGATACTAGCCGCCCCAAAGAAAACGTAGGTTGCATACAGCTTGTAAAGCCTTTGCGACCGTGTAACTAAAAGATTTCTAAAGTTTCACGACGCGCTAAACGGAGAAATTTCGAACCAAAATCGGCAGGAGCAGAGGACTCAGCTTGTCAAACTCACCGAAGATAGCGCCATACGGCTCGTGGAAATCACCCATCACTTCAGACCTCATCGTCAGCGGCTCAGTCGGACTCAGCCAGCCCACCCTCGATGGTGACGATATTTACTGGATCGAAATGCGACCAACCGAAGGCGGCCGCAACGTGATCGTGCGCCGCGATCCGAGTGGTGCCCTCACGACCGTTACGCCACCACCTTTCAACGCACGCACGCGTGTTCACGAGTACGGCGGCGGCGACTACTTCGCAAAGAGCGGCGTGGTCT
>DASUOZ010000587.1:0-2408 GCA_036276375.1 Pyrinomonadaceae bacterium
CAAACGCGCGATCGCCTTCGTCGATGATCACAACGACCTGCCCAATCGCGCGGATCACGTTCAGGATCTTTTCGAGATTGCCTTCCGTCGCGCCGACCCACTTGGAACGAAAATTCTTCAACTTGATCGTCGTCAGGCCGCACTCTTTGGCAAACGCTTCCGCGACAAACGTTTTGCCGGTTCCCATTGGGCCAGTGAACAGAATGCCCATCGGCACGCGGCTCGTGCGCCCTTCGCGAATGCTCTCCGCGATCACGAGCAGATCTTTCTTCACTTCTTCCATGCCGCCGACAACGTCAAACCCGTGTCCCGGCTCAACAAACTCCACCAACCCGAAACACTCGCGCTCGATGATCTCGCGTTTGCGTTTCGCAATCAGTCGATCGGTCTCCTCGCGCGCACGTTCGATCGGACTAGGCAAACTCGCATCGGGCACAGGCGCAGGCGCAGTGGGCGCAACAAGCTCCTTGATCTCGTCGCGATTCATGTTGCTGGTGAGCGCCGCAAGCTTGTGTGCGCGGCTGGCCGCGTCTGGTCCACCACCAAGCAGTCCCGCGATAAACGACTCGCGATCGGCGAGCTCTTCTTCCGCCGCGGCTTGCGGCGTCAGTATCGACGCGATCTGGATCGCTTTCAGACCGGCAGTGATTCCCGCGTAACGCTCACCGTCCTTCTCAGTCAAACGCGTGTCGGAGAGCATCGCGGCTTCGCGCCGGGTGGTGTGATCCGGCATCGGGACTTCGACCACGGCGACTTTCGGATTCGAAATCAGTTTCGGCGCCAGCTCAGTCAGGTTTTCCGAGATCAGTAAGACTACGTTATCGCCACGCTCGATTTCCGGCAGCGCCGACCAGCGATGCAGCGTCACGATCGCGGCGCGATCGGATTCACCCTGGAAGTTTGGATCCCCCGCCGGCGCGATCGCTTCGGCGTACTCCATGATTACGGCCGTCTTCGTCGAACCAATCAACAGCCGTTCGAAAGCGGAAAAGATGCGGCTCTTGTCCGTCGCCAGCAGCAGATCATCGACGGCCATAGCATCGTTGGCATGCTTCGTAAAGCGCGTGCCGGTGGCGACGTTGTAAACGGCAATTGTTTCCTTCGACTCCTTGAGCAACACATCGGTCAGAAATTCGGTGAGCGCCATCATCTTGCGGTTGCAAAGCACGACGTCGTAAACGTTGCCGTGC
Organism: Pyrinomonadaceae bacterium; assembly: GCA_036276375.1. Classification (GTDB taxonomy): domain Bacteria; phylum Acidobacteriota; class Blastocatellia; order Pyrinomonadales; family Pyrinomonadaceae; genus PSRF01. The sequence goes on from DASUOZ010000587.1 coordinate 1,191, forward strand.
AGGACAAACATCGACGCCTCGCCGCGCAGATAACGGCGCCGCAAGTCTTCAGCCCAGGCCGGAAGCGTGCGCGACTCACTCATACATCGAATTCCTTCAATCCCATCGGATTCAACATGCGTTCGGTATCGGCAGCGGTCTGTTTGATCGATTCGACGCCGTCGAGCAGTTCATCCAACTGTCCCGTCAACTCCTGCGGCGACTGCATCGTAACGATCTGATCGGCGATCAGCTGAAACGAGTTTTCGATGAGATCGAGTTGACCGCGGGCGAGCGTCAGGTATGAATTGATCTCCTTCATCTTCTCGAAACGTTTCATGATCACGGTGAGGTTCTTCGCCGCGATGTCGGCTTGCGAGTTATGAATGTTCTGTTCGTCGACAATTGCCTGCCAGCGGCGCCGGTCTCTTTCGAGATCGCTCAGGTTGATCGAATCAAGATAGGCTTCGTAGCGGCTGCACGTGGTCGCCATCTCGATGAACGCCTCGACGAGCCGATTGGTTTTCGTCAATTCACTCCGGAGCAGTTCACCGGTAAATGAAGGATTCTGCGACGCGAGGGCGTTGATCTCCTGCTGCCGCGCGATCAGCGTTACCACGCGTTCGCGATCGACTTCGTCGAGATTGTGAAGTTGCTTCGCGCGGAGTTCCTGCAACTCCTTCTGCTCTTCCGCTTCAAACTGCGGATCCCAAAGCCACTCGCGCAGCTTCTTCGAACCGGGCGCGTTCACCACCCACAGCACTTCCAGACCCACCGTCACGATCGCCAGCAACGGATTAAGGGTGACGGCGGAAGCAAGCAACCCACCGGCGAGTAACGAAAGATTGTAAGGATTAGCAAACGCGGCTTTAAGATACGAGCGCTTCTCGTAGATTTTCTGCCTGACGAAAGCCTGGGTCGCGGCAATCGGATCGTCACGAAGCGGCGTGACGTTCACGGGCACACCATCCTTGCGCATGGCCGGTTGTGGCTGCTTCGTCAGACCCTGCTTTCCGGTTGTCCCCATAGACGATTGTGACGCTTACGATTTGGTGGGCGCGTAGATTAAGTCGAGCAACTGCTTTTCCACGGCCCGGAACTCCGGCGCCGATTTTAACGCAATGTCGCGGACGGGAAACGCGGGCACGTCGACCTGATGCAGAATTCGTGCGGGTCGTGACGACAGCACGTAGATAGTATCGCCCAAATAGACAGCCTCGGAGACATCGTGCGTGACGA
>DASUOZ010000588.1:0-2307 GCA_036276375.1 Pyrinomonadaceae bacterium
CAACTTCACGGGCCAATGTCTTCAGTTCAAAGGCTGGGCGCAGACAAACATCAAGCTGTATTTTGAGGAACCGAAGCAGACGGTTTACGGCAACGTCGAAGTCGAAGGCGTGAACCTCGAAGGCGTCAATCCAATCGCCAACACCTTCGTCACGGTCTTTGTGCAGACCGTCATCAACCAGCGAGTTAATCCGCTCGTGCTCGTGAGTGAGCAACAGTTGTCACTGCTGATTCCGGTGAAGGCGAGCAACGGCACCGTGAAAGCGCGTGCGAAGGACGTGCGGGCCGAGATACTCGACGGCTCGTTGAAGCTGCATTTGACTTACGAGTTTAGCGGCGTGCGTGAGGGAACCGCCGGCTAGGAAACGGAGCCATCCACAGATTCCACAGATTCCGGTTTAGGAGCAGAGGCCGCGAGTAGTCGTTGCCGTTCGAAGTGCTCCGCAATCTCTTCCGCCGTTTTGCGTCCGACGAACGGCGTCAACTCTGACACACCAGCGCGCGAGATTCGCTGTATCGATCCGAAGTGACGCAGGAGTCTGCCTTTGCGTTTGTCCCCGACGCCGGGGATAGCAGTTAATTCTGACGTGAAGTCGCGCAGTTCGCGGCGTTTGCGATGGTAAGTAACCGCGAAACGGTGCGTCTCGTCGCGGATCATCTGCAAGAGCCTCAAGATCAATGAATGGGAGTCAAGGTATATGGGTTCGTCTTCGCGACCTTTCATAAGCAGGTAAGCGACATCGTTGTGACGTTGCGGTGGCTTAACGATCCCGACCATCGGAATCGCTTCCAGTCCGAGCTCACTCATCGCTTCCGCCGCGCCGTTCAGTTGTCCTTTGCCGCCGTCGATCATGATCAGATCAGGAAGCGGTTTATTTTCTTCGAGCAGACGGCGATAACGCCGCGTCACCACTTCGCGCATTGAAGCCACGTCGTTTACGCCTTCAACGCTTCTGATCCTGAACTTGCGATACTCCGCGCGATTCATCTTGCCGTTGTCGCAAACTACCATGCCGGCAACGTTCTCCGCGCCCTGAATGTGCGAGATGTCAAACGACTCGATGCGCGCCGGGAAGTGTGGCAGTTCGAGAGTTTCCTGCAACTCTTCGAGCACGCGTTTCATGTCCGGCTTGAGCACGCGGAAGCGTTGCTCAAACGCGAGCTTCGCATTCTTATCGACGAGATCGATCATGTCGCGCTTCTCGCCGCGTTGCGGTGCCTCAATGCGCACGCGCCGTCCTCGGCGTTTGCTCAACGCCTTCTCGAGCAACTCGCGGTCGTGGAAGTCAACTGGTACGTAGATCTCGCGCGGGACGTAATCCGACGCGTAGTACTGAGCCAAAACCTCACTCAAAAAATCGGCCGGATCGAAAGCGTCTTCCGCCAGGTCTTCCCAGAAAAACTCGCGCCGCCCGACAATGTTGCCTTCGCGCATCGTGAACAACTGCAACGCGAGTCGTTGTCCTTCGCGGTAGTAGCCGAAGATGTCCACGTCGCTTTCCGAAGTAGTCGCCATCTTCTGTTGTTCGGAAAGACGGATAACGGTCTTCCGCAGATCGCGATACTTCGCCGCCAGCTCGTAACGCATGTCGTCGGAAGCTTCCAGCATGCGCGTCTCGAGCGCGTCCGCCAGCTCCCGGTTGCGTCCTTCCAACAACAGCCTTACATCGCGCACGGCTTCCTGATATTGTTCCGGGGTGCACAGCCCTTTCACGCATGGGCCAAGACATCGTTTGATGTGATACTCGAGACACGGCCGCGGCGCTTTGCCGTCGATCTCGATGTCGCAGGTGCGCAACTGAAACGTGCGGTTGATGAGATCGATTGTTCGTCGCGCTAAACTCGCCGGCAGAAACGGGCCGAAGTAAAGCGCGCCGTCCCTTTGCACGCGCCGCGTGATGACGACTTTGGGAAACGGCTCGTTGATCGTGAGTTTCAGATGTGGATACGACTTGTCGTCCTGGAGTTTGACGTTGTAGCGCGGCTTGTACTGTTTGACGAGCGTGGCTTCTAGAATCAGCGCTTCGACTTCGTTGTCGGTTACGATGAACTCGAAATCCGAGATTTGCCCGACGAGGGCGTCGGTTTTCCGGTCGAACGGGCGGGCGCGAAAGTAGGAGCGGACGCGGCTGCGCAGGTTCTTCGCCTTGCCGACATAGATCACCTTGCCCGCGGCATCTTTGTGCAGATAAACGCCGGACGAGGTTGGAATTTCCTTGAGTTTCTCTTCTATCGGCACGTTATTGAGATGCCATTCTAGCTTACCGAGATGAAGTTTCCGATTGAGCCCCCGACGGGCAAACCTTTC
>DASUOZ010000589.1:0-3570 GCA_036276375.1 Pyrinomonadaceae bacterium
GCCGGTGCCGTTGTCAATGTCCACGACGCAGATGTAACTGCCGAACGGATACGTAAGGTTCGGCGGATCGTAATAGTTGACCGCTTCGAGCCCCGCTTCCATTCCGGGCGGATGATTCGTGTATGCGGCCAGCGAGATCTGTTGAATGGTCTGCGCGCGATCGGGAGAACCCTTAACGAAAAACTTGCCGGGTTCCCAATCGAGATCGTCCTCGTGCGCTTCGAGCAGGTACGCGGCGATCTTGCGTGCCTTGTCTTTGATCTTCCGGCAAGCAATCGCACACGCGGCGGCGGCCACCGGAGTGCTGCGACTCGCATAAGTGCCGAGTCCGTAAGGCGCCGTGTCAGTGTCGCCTTCCTCGACGAGTATGCTGTCGACCGGGAAGCCAAGCTCCTCGGCGATGACCTGCGCGTACGTCGTTTCGTGACCCTGACCCTGAGACTTCGTACCGAAACGGGCGATGACTTTGCCGGTCGGGTGAACACGGATCTCTGCGCTGTCAAACATCTTGATTCCCAGGATGTCGAAGTGTTTCGACGGGCCGGCGCCGACGATTTCGGTAAAGCTGCTGATGCCGATGCCCATCAACTCACCGCGCGCGCGTTTCTCCGCCTGTTCCTTTCGCAGTTCGGCATAACCGACGCGGTCCATCGCCAACTGGAGCGCCGCGGCGTAATTACCACTGTCGTATTCCCAGTCGAGCGCGGACTTGTAAGGAAACTGTTCCGGCTTGATGAAGTTCTTCATCCGAAACTCGGCCGCATCCATTCCCAACTCGTGGGCCATCAGGTCGGCCATGCGCTCGATCGTGTGTACGGCTTCAGTGACGCGGAACGAGCAGCGATACGCGATGCCGCCGGGTGGTTTGTTCGTGTAAACGCCGTCAACTTCGACGTGCGCTGCTTTCAGATCGTACGAACCGGTGCAGACGTGAAACAGTCCGGCCGGAAACTTCGAGGGGTTCGCGGCGGCGTCAGTGTAGCCGTGGTCCGCGAGTGTTTTGATTCGCAGCGCAGTGAGCGTGCCGTCTTTCTTTCCGGCGAGTTCGGCGGTGATGTGATAGTCGCGTGCAAACGAATCCGCCTGTAGGTTCTCCATGCGGTCTTCGATCCACTTCACCGGCTTGCCTGTCAGCACCGACGCTGCCACCGCAATCACGTAACCCGGATAAACCGGCACCTTGCCGCCGAATCCGCCACCGATGTCGGGCGAAATGATCTGAATCTTCTCTTCGGACAGGCCGACGTGTCCGGCGACGAGCGCGAACACGGTGCGAATTGCGTGCGGCGCCTGCGTGGTCATCCACACAGTCAACTTGCCTTTGACTTTGTCGAAGTGAGCCACACAACCGCAGGTCTCAATCGACGAAACGTGAATGCGCGGAATATAAATATCTTCTTTGACGGTGACTTCCGCCTCGTCGAACAATTTGTCCGTCGCGTCACGATTGCCCCATTCCCAGTGCCAGATGTGATTGTCCTTCTTGTCTTTCTTATCAGTGCGTAACACGGGCGCGTCAGGCAGCAACGCCTTCTTGGGATCGACGACGACTGGCAACGGGTCGTACTCGATCTCCACGGCTTCGACGCCGTCCGCCGCGACATAACGATCCGTTGCGAGCACTGCGGCGACTTCCTGCGCCTGATACATCACCTTGTCGACAGGCAGGACCATCTGCGTGTCAGACATCAGCGTGGGCATCCAGTGGAGGTTGTACTTCTCCAGGTCCTTCCCCGTAATGACTGCAAGCACGCCCGGAATGGCCAGTGCTTTCGAGGTATCGATGTTTTTGATCGTCGCGTGAGCATACGGACTGCGCACGATGTCGAGATAGAGCATGCCGGGAAGGTTTACGTCGTCAACGTAATTGCCCTGACCGCGAAGGAAGCGCGGATCTTCTTTGCGTTTGACTGAGTGGCCCATGCCACCGATTTCAGGCGATGTTTTTGGCGCCATACTCACGCACCTCCCTCGCGCATTTTTTGCGCAGCGTATTGATAAGCCTTGACGATGTTGACGTAGCCGGTGCAGCGGCACAGGTTTCCGGAGATCGCGTGACGAATTTCATCATCGCTCGGATTGTTGTTCTCTTGCAGAAACGCGTATCCCGTCATCAGCATTCCGGGCGTGCAGTAGCCGCACTGTAGTCCGTGTTCCTGGAAGAACCCGTCTTGTAGTGGATGCAGTTTGCCGTCCTGTTCGAGACCTTCTACGGTCAGGATTGAACGCCCATCAGCTTGTACCGCGAAGACGGTGCACGACTTCACGGGTTTGCCATCGAGGACGACTGTGCACGCGCCGCAGTGACTCGTGTCGCAACCGATGTGCGTGCCGGTGAGCCGCAGGGATTCGCGGAGAAAGTGGACCAGCAACAAGCGCGGTTCGACGTCGGCGCTCTGTTCGACACCGTTGACGTTTACTTTAATCGGAACTTTAGCCATCGTTTAGGCTCCTCCCTTCGCGCGGTTCAATGCGGTTGTTAAAGCGCGTGCGGTCAGAACGCGAACCAGATCGCGTTTGTAATCGGCGGACCCTCTGATGTCGTCCATTGGCTGCGACTCTGAAGCAGCAATTTCCGAGGCTTCCTGAATGGTCGCATCGTCGAGTTTCTTACCGCGCAGAAAGTCTTCCGTTTGCGTTGCTTTGATCGGAGTCATGCCGACGTTTGTCAGTCCGATGCCGGCGTAATTGCAAACGTCAGCGTCGTCGAGGGTGATCTGCACGGCGACGCCGGCGGTGGCGAAATCGCCGACCTTTCGTTCCAGCTTGAGATACGCGCCTCCGCTTCGCGGTGGTGGAAAGGGAATCTTTATCTCGGTGAGAATCTCTTCCGGTTCGAGTGCCGTAGTAAAGAGGCCGGGGAAAAAGTCGGCCACCGCGATCTCGCGTTGTCCTTTTGGTCCGGTCGCAATCACCGACGCGCCGAGCGCGAGCATTGTCGCCGGATGATCGTTCGCCGGATCGCCATGGGCGAGATTGCCGCAGACGGTCGCCTGGCTGCGCACGAGCGGATCGGCAATTACTTTCGCGGTGTCGCTCAGAATCGGGAACTTCGTTTTCACTACTTCCGAGGATTCGAGCTCGTGTTCGCGCGCCAGACAGCCGATGCGCAGATGACCGTCGCTTTCCGAAACGTAATCAAGTCCGGGTATGCGATTGATGTCGACGATGTATTCCGGAGAAACGAGTCTCAACTTCATCATCGGTATCAGACTCTGGCCGCCGGACAGTAATTTCGCTTCTGGTCCAAGTTTTTGCAGCAGAGCGATCGCTTCGTCGAGCGTGCGGGGAGAGAAATACTCAAAGCTCCGAGGTATCATAAGGGGTCACCTCAAAACATCCACAGATTACACAGATTTAGCGGACAATAGTTTAATCTGTGTAATCTGTGTACTGCAAAGGAGATTAAGATGGCTTTTAAGATTGAGGAACGCTTCGAAGTGCAAGCGCCGGTTGAGCGCGTCTGGCAATATTTAATCGATCCGAAGCGAGTGGTTCACTGTCTTCCGGGAGCGGAGTTGCTCGAGCAGCAGGACGAGCACACGTTTCTGGGCGCGATCAAGGTGAAGG
>DASUOZ010000590.1:0-15004 GCA_036276375.1 Pyrinomonadaceae bacterium
GGTCCGCGCGGAAGCGAATGAAGCCTACGACATCGATCTCGCCCAACCGGCAGAGATGAATTTACTGGTTCGTCCGGGCGACGTGATCACGTTGCACGCGAACGTGACGCAGTTTCTTTACATCGGCGGAGAAGTTAAGTCTCCGGGAGAAAAGACTTATCGTCGCGGACTGACGCTCACGCAGGCGCTCATCGCCGCGGGCGGCGTGACCAACAAAGCAAAGGAAGCGCGGCTCGGGCGCGATGACGGGCGCGGGTTTTTGACGGTCACGCGTATCAAGCTGAAGGACATCGAATCCGGAAAGGTTCCCGACCCGCTGGTTCGTCCCGGCGACCGGATCACGATTGTGGATTAAACAATGTCGGCAGTTCAGAAAATGCCAATGACACCGGATGCCGCAACGCTGGATTTGTGGCGTGTGGCGGAGACTGGTGACGTTGAAAAGCTCGCGTCGGTGCTGCCGCGTGTGCGCGATATCAACACGCAGAATGAGCACGGCGTGACGGCGTTGATGCGCGCGGCGCAGTTTGGTCACGTGCGGATGGTTCGGGCGCTGCTCGAGCAGGGCGCGGATGCGAACATCAAGCGCAACGACAAGTTTACGGCGTTGGCGCTGGCGGCTTTCTTTGGTCATACGGAGATCGTGCGCGCGTTGATGGAGCACGGCGCTGATTTGCAGGCGGCCACGCGTCATGGCACGTCGCCGCACATGTGGGCCACTGCGCGGACGTTCAACGAAGTCGCCGATCAGCTCGAGAATCCAGCGCCGGCCCACACTGGTGGACCACCGGTCGCGGAACACATTGCCGCCGCACCTGCTCCTGCTCCGCGTGCGGGAACTACGCCGGCAGTTGAATTAGCTTCCGCTGGTCCGGTTGTTCGTGCGACGGTGAAGGCCGCGGTAGTTCGCACGCTAAAAGATCCGCCGGAAATTTGGGACCTCGTACACGAAGAGCCGCGCGGCTTCAACCCGCGTTCTGCGTTTTTGACCCGACTGCAATCATTCAAAACGGGTCTGGCATTTCGTCTGGCTGCACTCGCGCTGCTAATCGGCGCGGGTGTTGTGGGCGTTATGGTTTTGCGCGGCGTGCAGGCCCGTAACGAACGGAGTTCCGCGGCAAACGTAAAGCAGCCGGCTGCGGCTACGACGAGTTTCAAGACGGACAACACCACCGAGCCTGCCACACCGAATGACGGGCAACCTGCGGCTGCGACGAGCACAACGTCGAGCCTTAGCCAGGTGCCGCCGCTGCCGCCGCTCACGTCGGTCGCAGGCGAAGCAAACGTTGGTGAACAACCGGGCGTTTACCGCAAGCCAGGCCCGCGGTCGCGTTTTGGGTCACGTCGCGGCGAGCGGGTACTGCCGCCGCAAGTTGATGCAAGTGCGGCAGCTCAGCCCGCGACTTTGGCGCCTGCCAAAACAAGTCCGGAGACGCGTCCCGACGTTCAGGCGAAGACGAAACAGAGCTCGACTTTGAGCCCGCAAATGATCGCTCCGGCGAAGAGCGCTACGCCGAAAGGAAAAGTCATTCAATGGCCATGATCGCTACCGTACAAAGGCCTGTACCTTTATCCGTTTTCGGTGCTGCGACTGTTGAGATTCTGTAACATCGAACAGCAAAGTATTGATTTGTTGTACGCGGCGTTTTATCCTCTGCTACCCCGATACACGATTGCAAAAGAATCGCACTCTCCTGACAAGCAATTCGTCGCGGCTTATCGTCGTGTGAGCAGATCCACTTCGCAGTTGTTAGTAATTAACAAGGAGGAGATATGTCCCGATTGCGGAAGTTCTTTATTTCATTGAGCGCGGTGACCATTTTAGCCATCGTTTCGGCCACTGCGCATGCCGATACAATCACGATTTCCGGGGTGGAGAGCGGAAGTTTTTCCACTGCTACGGTGGTGTGTGAATTCAACGCGCAAACGAACACTTTCACGTTCACTATTACGAACACGTCAGCTATCACACAACCAGGTTCAACGTCGACGATTACGGGAATTGGTTTTGACTTGCCGCCACTCGGCAATGCCAGCCCTTCCGGGTTGAACGGGTTTACGGGCATGCAGGCGCCAAGCTTGAGCTCGAACTTTACGTTTTCTGACGCTGACGTGGGCAACGTGCCGCACGGATTTAATTCCGCTGTGCTCGATTTTGCTTTCCTGACAGGCGCGTCAGGTACCTTCGCCGGCGGCTCCGTGAACGACGGATTACTGCCGGGTGAAAGTGCGTCGTTCGTCGTTTCAGGCGCAGCCTTCGCAGGTTTGACCGAAGAGGAAATCTGCAACGCGATATTTGTCCGGTTCCAGAATGTGCCGTTAGCCGGTGGCAGTGGTGGCAGTGACGTCGGCGTGCCGTCGCAGGTAATCCCGGAACCATCGACGATGTTGTTGCTCGGCACGGCTTTGGTCGGCTTGGGCGGCGTCGTCAGACGACGCATGAAACGCGAATAGAAACCGACAACCCGCTTGGAGTTAAAGGACGTCACAGGTATTTGCCCGCCTGTGCCGTCCTTTTTCCGTTTACATTCATTTTTGCTCGCGTTCATCAAAGGTGAGAAAACTGCGGCGACGACAACGAGCGCGGGTCAGAGCTAGACTGTAGCGGCATGAACAATCGGGTACAGATTCTTTTGCAGACTACCATTCCCGCGATCGCGGACGATTGGAACATCGACAGGTTTTCATTGTTGGCCGAACATCTCCGCTCGATCCGAGATGAGCAGGGCAGACCGCGTTACAACGTCACGGCACGAAATCGTGAGGAAGACTCAGCGGGCAACGATCCGGTGTTGAGCGCGCTCGATACTTCGAACTTCGACCAGCTCTGGCTCTTTGCGGTCGACACCGGAAACGGCCTCTCGGAGGCTGACTGTGAAGGCATCACACGCTTTCACAAACGAGGCGGAGGCATACTCGCGACGCGCGATCACGAAGATCTGGGCTCATGCCTTTGCACTTTAGGCGCCATCGGCCGGGCGCATTTCTTTCACTCGAAAAACCAGGATCCCGATTGCTCGCGCCACGTTCGTGACGACCCGCATAACATGCAAATCGATTGGCCCAACTACCATTCGGGAGCAAACGGTAACTACCAACGGATCACTGTGGTTGAGCCCGCGCACGAGTTGCTCGGCAGCGCCGAAAACGCGTCCGGCGTGATCGAGTACTTTCCCGCGCATCCGCATGAAGGAAGTGTCGGAGTGCCTGATGAGGTTGAGAACGCCCGCGTGGTGGCGACCGGACTAAGTCAGGCGACCGGACATCAGTTCAATCTCGTTGTGGCGTTGGATTCGATCGTCGACGACGAGGGTCAAACTTCCGGCCGGTCAGTTGCCCAGTCGAGCTTTCATCACTTTGTGGATTACAACTGGGACATCTCGAAAGGCTGTCCCAGTTTTCTTGTGGAGCCGCCCGGCGATGAGATTCGGCGAGATCCGGCTCGTTTGCGCGATATTAAAGCTTACGTCGCTAACCTCGCCCATTGGTTGGCCGCCCGATAACACCCGAATCCACCGTTTCACCCGTGCGCGAGATCACCTGGAAGTGCATCTGATCGTCCGCGACTTCGACCAGCATGAACGACATGTCGCGATCGAAAGCTTTGTCAGTCAGCGGCGATCCTTTCTTCACGTCGCCCTTGCGCAGTTTTCCCCCCGAGCCCGAGATGAAGTAATAAACGCCCTTCTGCGGTTTGATTCGTTCGTAGAAATGTTCGTGTCCAGCAAAGACGACGTTCACGCGGTTCTTCAGAAAGATCGGCTCGACGATCTCGCGCAGCTTCGTATCTGAGCCGTGCGCCGCGCCGGACGAGTAAGGCGGATGATGGAAGAAAGCGACCTTCCACTCGGATGTGTCACCCGCCAGCTTCTGATTGAGCCAATCGATCTGCCGCTTGTCCATGTAGTTGCTGTTTAGCGAGTAGAAGCTGACGTTTCCTTTCTTGAACTGGTAATACTCCTGGCCATCCATGTTGAAGAACTCGTAAAAGCGCTGGTTCGACTCGTCGTGATTACCGAGCGCCGCGTAGAACTTCACCTTTTGGTCCAACAACGAACGGTAGACGTCCTCAAACTTCCTTTTGTAGTCGTGGGTCTTCTCGCCGCCGTACATGTTGTCGCCCATCATCAGCACAAACTCGAAAGGAAACGACTGGCGATAGCGCATCAGCACCTGCGCGAGCTCGTGTTGCTTGCTTGTGCCGGTGCCGGTGTCGCCGATAACCACAAACCGAACCGAGTTGTCTTTGTTTGGCAGCGTGAGCGTTACGGCTGACGTAGGCGGCGCGTTTCCGTTGGTGGCGGAAAGTTTTTGCGCATTCGCGATCGGGAGAGTTAAGAGAAACGTTAGTACGAGTGAATTAATGATGCGTTTCATAACTACCTTCCCATTCTTCGATTAAGGTATCGCATTGCCCATGTAGTCGATGATTAATCCGTTCTCTCGATCGACGAGCAGCATGTTGCGGCCGACGAAGCGATAGCGAATCTGCTTGGGCAGTTGCGGGAGTTTGAGCAGTAGCGTGGGCGCCATCTCCAACTGCTCTTTAACCTCCGGGTACGGATAGTTGACGCGCAGGGGCACCGCTTTCACTTCAGCTTCCACTAACACGGCCTTGCGCAAGTCAACGCGATCTTTACCCTTGAACTCCTCTTTGATAATTGCGCGGACCAGCGTCGCCGCGTCTGGCGTGAAAATGTCGCCCTGTTTGGCGCCGGCGCGCGCGGCGCGCACCGATTCCTGAAGCTGTTTCTTGTGCGTCTCGATCTCTTCCGGTCTTGCTTCCTTCGAGAGCTTCGGCATTTTCGCCTCGATGTTCTCACGAAGTTTGACGTAGTCTTTGACGCGCTTTTCAAATGCCTCAGCGATGTGTTTGTTGTGATCCTGCGCTATTGCCGTCACCGACAGAAGGCCGGCAACGATAACTGCTACTAAACATGCATTCGTTGTTTTCATCACGAGTGAGTTAAAAAGCAAGCAGAATACCGCCGCGCAACGTCTGCTTAGCGGATACGGTGACGCACGCTAGCGGTTTTTAGGCGGCTGACATGATGAAATATTCTCAGTCATTCGCGTACTATGACGATACGCCCAATGATCTCCACTACTGATCCCCGCACAGAATATCTGCGCCGTATCGACGAGCGCCGCGCGAACTCAGCGCGGTTGATGCAACGCTTTCGCAAGATTGGTTTCGTACGTTTGGCAGCACTCGCGCTGGGACTGATCGTCTTGTGGCGCGTGTTCGCCGGCTTGTCAGCCTGGTGGCTCGTGGTCCCGGTTGTTGTGTTTGTGGCGCTCGGCAGAGTTCAGGCGCGGATTACTGACGCGCGTCTGCGTTGCGAACGTGCCGCTCGCTTGTACGAGCAGGGAATTGCACGGCTTGACGATCGCTGGGCGGGCATGGGAGCGTCCGGCGAAAGGTTTAACGATCCGGCGCATCCGTACGCTGAAGATCTGGATCTCTTCGGACATGGTTCTCTCTTCGAACTGCTTTCCACCGCCCGCACTCACGTCGGCGAAGAAACGCTGTCGCTGTGGTTGCGAACACCGGCCGCCATCGATGTGGTGCGGTCGCGGCAGGAAGCAGTGACAGAGTTACGATCCAAGCTCGACTTGCGTGAGGATTTGGCGTTGCTTGGTGAAGGAGTTCCTTCCGGAGAGAGCGCGCGAGGACTGGCCGTCTGGGCCAATGGGCCTTACTGGAACATCTCGCCGTGGACCCGGCCGACCGCGATCGCGATCTCACTTGTCACAATCGCGACTCTCATTGTGTGGTTTGCCGGTTTCAGCCCCATCCCGTTTGTTCTCGTGCTCATCATTCGGCAGGTATTTTTGTATCGCCATCATCGGCCGGTGGAGCGCGTCATCGGCGAAGTGGATGGCCCGGGAAATAATCTCTCGTTGCTGTCTGCCATCTTGAAGCGGCTTGAGCATGAGCGTTATGAGAGTGCGCGTTTGATTGAGTTACGCGCCGAACTCGACGTTGCGGGTTCACCGCCTTCGCGCCAGATCGCGCGCCTCAATCGTCTGGTTGAACTACTCGACTCCCGGCGAAACTTCATCTTCGCGCCGGCCGCCGCGATACTGCTGTGGCCGCTTCAGTGTGCGATTTCGATTGAACGTTGGCGGCAGCAGTCAGGGCCAGCAGTCGGTCGCTGGCTCGCGGCGGTCGGCGAACTCGAGGCGCTCAGTTCTCTCGCGTGTTATGCCTACGAGCACCCGCACGATCCTTTTCCGGAACTGATCGAATCAAGTGCGCACTTCGAAGCTATGGGAATGGGTCATCCGTTGATTCCCGAGCACCGAAACGTGCGCGCTGATTTGCGTTTGTCTGATGAACCGTCCGTGCTGATCGTCAGCGGCTCAAATATGTCGGGTAAGAGCACGTTGTTGCGCACCGCGGGTGTCAACGTAGTGTTGGCGCTCGCGGGTGCGCCGGTGCGCGCCGTGAGTTTGCGACTGTCGCCGCTGCAAGTGGGAGCGTCGATTCGCATTCAGGATTCACTTCAGGCCGGCGCCTCGCGTTTCTACGCGGAGATCACACGCTTGCGGCAGATCGTTGAACTGACGAAAGGCGAACGGCCGGTGCTCTTCCTGCTCGACGAAATCCTCCACGGGACAAACTCACACGATCGGCAGATCGGCGCCGAGAGAGTAGTGGTTGGTTTACTGGAGCGTGGCGCGGTCGGGTTGATTACGACGCACGATCTGGCCCTGGCTCGGATCGCCGACGAGCTTGGACCACGCGCCGCAAATGTCCACTTCGAAGATCATCTCGAAGATGGTTGCATGAGCTTTGACTATCGACTCCGTCCCGGCGTCGTGCAACACAGCAACGCGTTGGAACTGATGCGCTCAGTCGGACTCGACGTGTGACTTCACGCGAGCTGGTGGTAGGCGGAGATCATCGACACGCATAAGCACTCGGCCGCGTCGCGTTGTGGTTCGGCCGGAAGCGACGAGCGAACGTACGCTTCCTGCGAGAGCGCGAAGAGACGTTCCGCTTCGGCTTTTACTTTCTCCAGGGGCCACGCGCCGCGTTTGATGTCGAGCAACTCCGGCGCATCCGCGCGCTCGACGTGCAGCGTTCCTTCCGTTAGAAACTCGATCCCCATGCGCAACAGGCGAATCAAGTGCGCGGCGTTTTTAGCGTCGTACCCGACCCGTCGCACCAACTCGCGGCGCTTTTGGCCCATGTAACCGCCGCTGTAGTAACGCCGCCGTTCGCCGCGATATCGCTTTACGACTTCCATCGTCTCCGTCGTAGCGCCGACAAACGGCTGGCCGTCGAGACGGCGCAACGAGTGACCCGCGTCGCACGAATCCGGATCGATGCCGAACGCGACGAGTTGGTCTTCCAGTTGCTGCATTAGTGCCTGCGCTTCCTGGTTGAAGGAGATCATCTTCTTAAACTGCGCGTGTGCGTAGCCCGAGAACGAGTGATAGGCCTTCTTCGTCACAAACAGATCGCGCTGTTCGCGCAACCGACCGCCGAGCTCGCTCTCGTAAATGATTCCGTTCGGTTTCAACCAGAGCAGACTCAGCACGTTTGGATTGCAGTTGAGCAAGAGGCCGATGAACTTACGCAATTCGTAAAAGACGCAGTCCCACTCGCCTTCCCATTGCTCATAGACGTCCTGGCGGCCGAAACCGAGATAGTGTTCCAGTGGAGCGATGTAAAGGCCCATCACGTCCTTGTCGTCGATGGAATCAGGATCGTTTTTAGGGACATACATTCCGTGCGCAACGCTGCCGCGCCAGCAGAGCGAGATGAGGCCCTCGGGCAGAAGCCGATCAATTTGTTCCGGTGAAAGACCTTTTAGTTGTATGTTATGTGGCATTGTTCTACAGACTTGGACCGTTACGCCGCAGGCATAAGCTTCAAGTGACCCTTTTTAAGATACTGGAAAACAGCGCGCAGAGTCCCGAGCGGCTGCGTGGGTTTGCGCGGCGCAGCGCGGCCGTCGGCGCGCTCGTGTGGTTGTTGTTGCTACTGCCGAGAACGTCCGACTCGCACGAGACGGAACTGATTCACAAGATCGTGTTCTTCGCGATGCTGGTGATCGTGCCGCTCGCTCTCTCGTTGGTAACGGTAGCTGAACCGAAGATCAGCGCAGTTCTGTATCGTCTCGCGGTGTTGGCCCAGCCGGTGGCCGCCGCAATTACGATCGCGTCCTTCTTTGTCGACAAGGGTCCATTATCCGCGTCGCTGTCGGCCGTGTGGTTGGTTGTCAGCGGAATCGTGGCCTTACTTGGATTGAGCCGGTTCACAACGCGCGGACTTTACCCGATGCCCGATTCGAGCATTGATGCGGGTTTGTTGTATCTGCCGGTCGCGGGTGGGTGGCTGATTATTTATCGCGTGGGCGTGCAGCCGTTTGATTATGGCGAGACGATCATTCTGCTCACCGTGGTCCACTTCCACTTCGCGGGATTTGCCGCGCCGATCATTGCGGGACTGACCGGCAAGCTGCTGTGGACTACGAGCCGCAGGCCCGGTCGCCTGTATACTTTTACTGTGTTTGCCATTGTCGCGGCAATGCCGCTCGTCGCCGCGGGCATTACGTTCTCGCCATTGCTCGGGTTGATTGGGACGTTGCTGATTTCGACAGGTTTGGTGATCCTCGCCGCGTTCACCATCGGCAGAGTCTTACCGGTAGTTTCGTCGCTGAGTTCGCGAATGCTTCTGCTGATTGCCGCACTCTCGAGCTGCACCGCGATGGTGCTTGCCTGTCTTTATGCCTACAGCCTCACAGCACAGATTTTGATCCTGCGCATTCCGACGATGGCCATGACTCACGGGCTGTTGAATGCTTTCGGTTTTGTGACTTGCAGTCTGCTCGCGTGGTCCAGCATCAACGCAAAGAACAGTTAAATTGAGACAGTCGAGCCGAGTTGTCGTAGTGCGGCGGTAAACGAAGCACTGCGCCGGCGTGAGATTGGCACTCGTACTCCGCTTCCGAGTACGGCGACCAGACCAGCGGCGCGTGTGCGTCTGAGCTCACGCACGGCTTCGAGCCGGACCAGCGCGCTTCGATGCGCGCGAATAAAACCGTGCGGCTGGATTCGTTCTTCGAGCAGTTGCAACGACTCGCGCAGGAAGTAGCTGCGAGTGCCGACCCACAGCTGCGTGTAGTTTCCGGCCGCCTCGATCCAGTCGATTTCGTTCAGGTGCAGCACGGTCGCCCCTCGTGAAGTAGTGACGACGATCGTTTCTCGCTGCGGTTTTGAACTGGAGCGCAAGCGCTTTTCGAGACGCTTCATCGTTGCCGCGAAACGCGCTTCGCTGACGGGCTTGACGAGATAATCAAGCGCTTCAGTTTCGAAAGCACGAATCGCAAACTGATCGAACGCCGTGAGAAACACGATTGCGGGCATACGCTCGACTGTCCGCCGTTTGATGACTTCGAAGCCGTCGATACCCGGCATTTGAATGTCAAGAAAGACGACGTCGGGCGTCGACGTGTTAAGCGCGGCGAGCACTTCGGCGCCGTTGCGACACTCTCCGGCGATGACAAACTGCGGAAAGACTGCGAGCAGTTGTCGCACGCCGCGTCGCGCCGCCGGCTCGTCGTCAGCAATCAACGCTTTCCACTTAGCTTGTTGCATTGGGTTCAGAGTTCGTCTCCGGACCGAGTTCACGATACGGCACACGCAGCGTTGCGATTGTACCGCCTTCCGGACGGCGCGCGACGTCGAGTGAGGCCTTTTCGCCGTAGAGCGCACGCAGGCGTTCGCGCGTGTTCTCGATGCCGTGACCCGCAGGCGCCGGCACTTGCGGATCGATAGCCGCTCCATCGTCGACGACGGTTATTTGCAGAAAATCGCCGGTGCGTTCAGCCGTGACGAGCAAAAGACCCGCATCCGGAGCGCGCGCGATGCCGTGCCGGATCGCGTTTTCCACCAGATGTTGCAACGCAAAACTCGGTATTGCCGCAGACAGCAGCGAATCCGGAATTCGAAAATCCGCTCGCAGGCGATCGGAGTAACGAGCCTGTTCGATCGCGACGTATTGGCGGACGAGCTCGAGCTCTTCGCCAAGTGTCACTTCGTTTGCGCCGTGACGAGTGAGTGTGCGTCGCAGGAGCTCACTGAGGTGTTCGACGATGCGCACCGCGCCCTGTCGATCGCCGTCGCGCACGAGCACCGCGATCGTGTTCAGCGTGTTGAAGAGAAAGTGCGGATTGAGTTGGGCCTGCAAGGCGGCAAAACGCGCGCTGGAGAGTTGCTCTGAGAGTCGCGCGAGCTGCACTTCACGTTCGCGCGCCTCGACGAAGTAGCGCGTCGCATGTTCGATGCCGACGACACACAGATAGACGGCGACTCCGAACGGCAACGTGATGAAGATCCAGCTAAGCCACTCGACGCCAAACTGGCGCCAGAACTGAGCCATGCCGTTCTGCATCGCCTGTTCCATGATCTGTGGCGCGAAGATGCGGATCAGCACCGCTCGCAAGATTTGTCCGGCAGTGGCCCACGCAACACAGAAGAGCACGGAAAATACGAGCTGCAACGCTATTCGGCGGGGCAGATGCGGCCGCGCCAGCGGCCAGCGTTTCGAGATCGCGAAGACGCCCGGCGTGAGAAACCCGTAGAGCAGCCAGTCGCCGAATTCAAACAGCAGCTCGCGAGTGGTTGCGGGTTCCCAGCCCTGGAGGTGCGCCTGCGCGATGCGATTGATCACGGCAAACGCGGCGGGCACTATCCAGGCCGCCGACACGATCATCCAGGGACGCAAGCGTGGCACTCGCACGGCGTCACCTTATCGCTGGTCCAGCGCTCGCGCAACAGCAATCGATCAACTCGCGACCGTTCGCGTCACCGGAAGCGCCGCTCGCGTAATAATCGTTGTGCGTCCAGCGACTCGACGCCTAGGATGCGCCACAACGATTTTCGAATTGGGAGGTTGACGATGACTTTCAAAACACTTGTCTTAGCGCTGTGTCTGGGCGTTGGAGCTTATGCTTCCGCGACTTCCGGCGAGACCGATCGCGCCGCTGATGCCGCCGCCATTCGGGCGCACATCGAAAGCATCTTCCAGGCGTTCATCGACGGCGACGAACAGAAGATCTTCGCCACGCACTCGGAAGACTGGCGCGGGCTTCTCGAAGGTTCGCGCGCGCCAATCAAAGGCATCGACGACTACATGCGCGCCAACGGCATCGAGTGGCCGAGGCCCGCAAATGCTCCGAAGATGCCCCCTTACTATCCGGCCGGCACCACGTACAAGATTGGCGACTTTGACGTTCATTTCTACGGTCCCGAATTCGCGGTGGCGTCGCTGTTGGGGGAGTTTCGAAAAGATTCGATCACGCTGCGGCGCTTTCGGATCATGGACGTGTACGCCAAGCGGCAGGGAAACTGGATTCAGGTGGCCTCGCATACGGTGGTCGATCCGGAGTGGCGCGCCGAGCAGATGGCGAAGCCGATGGCGATCGGTTCGGAGATTCGTCAACACATACTGACCGCGCGCGAGGCGGTGTGGAAAGCGTGGTTCGCGAATGATCGCGCGGCGTTGGAGAAGTTGATTCCGGAAGAGGTGATCGCCATTAACGACGGCGAAAGCGAATGGTCGAATCGCGATGCCGTTTTCCAGGGGGCGAAGCGTTTTGCGGAGAGTGGTGGGAAGTTGGTGAAGCTCGAGTTTCCGAAGACGCAGATTCAGGTTTACGGCAACACGGTGCTTGTTTACACGACGTACGTTTACGAGATTGAGATGAATGGAAAACGGAGCACGACAAGCGGCCGCGCGACCGAGATGTTTGTGCGTCGCGGTGACGAGCTCGTGAACGTCGGTTGGCACATGGACGGTGGGGATTAGTCGTTCGATCGTTGTTCGCCGAAGGCGGACAAGGTTCGCGAACCCTTTCAGGGTTGGCACCGCTTTTGTTTGTGCGTACCCAGGGTTGAAGCAACCCTGGGCTGAAATTAGCCAACGCCTTCGGCGTTAGGAAGAGCACGCCTTCGGCGTAAGCAAGGGCGCGAAACGTGCTGTTCGCGCGACGCCGAGTACTTACTCGAAACGTAACGCGACGAGGGGGTCGACTTTTGCAGCCCGGCGCGCGGGGATGTAGCAGGCTGCGAGGGCGACGCCTATCAGGGCGAGTGCCACCGTCGCGTACGTTACGATGTCGGTCGGCGTTACCCCGAAGAGCAGCGTACTCATCAATCGCGTTAGCATGAATGCTCCTGCCAAACCGATTGCGACGCCGATCACGACCAGTTTCAGTCCGTCGCGTACAACCAACTTCAGCACGTCAGTCGTCTGCGCCCCGAGCGCCATCCGAATCCCGACTTCGCGTGTGCGTTGCGCGACGGAATAAGAGATGACGCCGTAGATGCCCACCGCCGCAAGCACCAGCGCCAACGCGGCAAACACTGACAACAAGATCGTCGAGAAACGACGCGCCGCGACCGATTGCGCCAACGCTTGCTCCATCGTGCGGACGTTGAACACCGGTTGGTCTTTATCGAGCGCCGCGATTTGCTCGCGCACAGACTGTGTCAGACTCAACGGCTCGACCGTAGTGCGCACCAGCAGATTCACGCGCCGCACGAACCGCGGCAACCTGTCCACCGGAATCTGACCAAACGAATAGTAGACCTCACCACGCGACGCGCTCAGTCCTTCCAGACTCGAGTGCTCGACGTGACGCACGATGCCGACAATTTCACGACTCTCCGCATTTGTCCCACCCTGTTTCAAACGCCTGCCCAGCGGATCTTCATTCGGAAAGTATTGGCGTGCGAAGACCTCGTCGATCAGGACGACGGGCGTCGTACTCGGCGTGTCGTGGGCAGAAAACGCGCGCCCGCGCAGCAGCGTAATGCCGAGAGTTTCGAGGTACTCGTTACTCGTGATGTAGAGAATTCCGTTCGGCTCGCGCCCGGGTTCCGGCGGCGCCTGCCCTTCAATCACGAACGCCGGTTGGTTCGCGCTTTCGAACGGAAGCCCGTTTGAGAAGGCGACGGACTGCACGCCCGGCAACTGGTTGACGCGTTGTTGCAACTGGTCCAGGAAGCTCGCCACTCTCGTTCCTTCATCCTGACCGGCGTTCACAGAAATCTGCAAGGCGAGCAGGTTCTCCGGGTTGAAACCGGGATTCACTCCCATCAGCCGCCAGAAGCTCTTCACCAAAAGACCGGCGCCAATCAACAGCACGAGCGTGAGCGCGACTTCCGCCACGACGAGGACTTTACCCGTGCGATTCTGGCCCGGCGAAGAATTGCGTTCACCTTCTTTCAGCGTTTCCGTCAAAGCCGGGTTTGAAGTTTGCAGCGCCGGAGCCAGGCCAAACAAGAGACCGGTGAGAAGTGAGGCGCTCAGTGTAAACATCAGGACCGAAATGTCGATGCCGATTTCGCCTACGCGTGGAATGCCGTCCGGAAGATTTGCAGACAACAGACTCGTGCCCACGACCGCAAGTAGCAAACCGATCATTCCGGCCGCGAGCGCGAGCATCACGCTTTCGGTAAAGAGTTGGCGCAGGATGCGCGATCGGCCGGCGCCGAGCGCGTTTCGAATCGCAATCTCTTTCTGCCGTCGCGCGGCGCGTGCCAATAGCAGATTCGCGACGTTCGCGCAGGCGATCAAAAGCACAAGACCCACTGCGCCCAACAACGTCAGCAGGATCGGACGGATGTTGCCGACCATCTGCTCGCGAAGCGAGTCGATTCTGATGCGGCGTGCGTTGTTACTCTCGGGATACTGCTGTTCGAGACGTGCGGCGATAGTGTTGAGTTCCGCGTTTGCCGTTTCAGCCGAAACTCCCGGCTTGAGACGGGCGATCGCTTCCACGCCCGGATCGCGGCCACGCGCACTGAAACGTTCCGTCGACAATCCGATCGGCACCATCACGTCAGCCTCAAGCCGATACGCAAATTCCGCCGGCGTAACGCCGATGACGGTGAAGCTCTCGCGGTTCAACATGAGCTGCTGCCCGACGATCTTTTCGTCGCCCGCGAACCGTCGTTGCCACAAGGCGTGACTGAGCAACACCACGGGCGCCGCGCCCTGTCGATCGTCTTCCGCTGCGAAGTCGCGGCCGAGAATCGGTTTTACGCCCAGGGTCGAAAGAAAGGTGGCTGACACGAGTCTGCCTTGCAAGCGTTCACTGTCGCCGGCGCCGGTGAGATTGAAACTCTCGCGATGTCTTACGGCAGCGACGTTTTCGAAGACGGTGTTCTGGTTGCGCCAGTCAACGACGTTTGGATACGAGACTCCGATCGGGCGTTCAGCGATTGTTTCGATAAGAGTCACGAGTCGATCGGCGTCGTGATAAGGCAACGGCCTGAGCAACACGGCATTGATCACGCTGAAGATGGTGGTATTAGCGCTGATGCCAAGCGCGAGCGTGAAGATGGCGACTGTCGTGAAGCCGGGATGCTTGCGCAGACTTCGCACGGCGTAACGCGCGTCCTGCCACAGATCTTCGAGCAGACGTCCTTGTCTGACTGCGCGCACGCTTTCGGTGACCTGTTCAAAGCCGCCTAACTCGACGAGCGCGGCACGACGTGCTTCTTCCGGTGCGAGACCTTCGTTGATCTTTGTTTCGGTGAGGAGATCGAGGTGGGCGCGAATCTCTTCCTTGAGCTCGCGGTCCACATTTTCTCTGTCAAACAGATTGCGCCAGAGACTATTGACGCGGGGCAATATTGGCATGGGCTTCCTTCCTGTATTACCTGGGCCTATGTTGCTTCCAGAGCGCTGGTGATGGCCACCGAAACGCGTTGCCATGCGTCAGTTTCGATTTTGAGCTGGCGTTCTCCTGCTTTTGTGAGACGGTAATATTTCGCGCGGCGGTTATTGTCTGACTCACCCCAGCTTGATTTGAGCCAGCCGGCTTCTTCGAGGCGGTGGAGGGCAGGGAAGAGCGAACCGGGTTTGACCTGAAAAGTTCCCTGCGTGAGCTGCTCAATACGCTGTGATACGCCCAGCCCGTGTAAGGGGCCCAACGCCAACGCCTTGAGCACCAACATGTCGAGTGTGCCTTGCAACAGA
>DASUOZ010000591.1:0-2394 GCA_036276375.1 Pyrinomonadaceae bacterium
CACCGGCTCAGCACTCAACAGATGACTCACACAACAAGCGTGCGGATCCTTCCCACATGATCGATAGTGGCCGCGCGTTGTCTTGATCGCTTCCCACCCCGGAAACGCCGCCAGCAGATCGCAAAGCAACGTCGTCTTGCCGACGTTTGAGGTGTAACCACCGATTCCGATCACCAGCGGACGATTCATAAAACTTACCTGCGCCGCCGTCCTCCGCCACCGAGGTTCGGCGCGTTGACCCGCAACACTCCGCGCGCGTCTTTGTAAACACTGTAACGCACTTCTTTGACTTCTCCGCCCTCGCGTTCCTGCAGCCGGATCGTAAACGACTTGTTGTCGCCTTGTCCTTCGACCCGCGCCGGTAAATAGCCCTTCAAATCAGGGCTGCGATACGCGGTGTAATGTTCCTGATTGCGTTTATCGTAACCGAGTACATAAATGCGGTCGAAATCCGGTTCATCCACTCCCTGCTGCCGGTTCGCACTGCTCTTTTCAAGTATCATCCAGCTTCCCGGCTTCGCCTCGCGCGCGCCGTCTTTGTCCGTGGCGCTGGCGTCTTTATCTCCATCGAGCCGTTGCCAGGCCACAAACTCACGGCCGGTGCGATAGAAAATAATGTCACTCGGCACCGCCAGCTCGACCTGTTTGCCGTAAATCCAACCCGCGGGCGCCGGCGAAGCGTTCGGCGAGAGCCGCACCTTGTACCAGAGTTCATTCTGCTGTTCCTCGTCTGCCGCTGCATCGCCCGGCCGCCCTCTTCCCGAAGGCCCCTGCTGCGCGCTGCCTGCTTTGGGTGCAACGTCGCTTTCGATGGCTTCCGACGACTTCGGTTTCGGCACACGCTTCCAACCCACAATTTCGAAACTCGAACCACTGTCGAGCCGCATCATTATGTTTTCGTTACCACTTCGATCCGGCGTGAGCCGCAGATTCGAGCTCGCGCGCAGCTGACCGCTCGCCTGGGCGGGAATTGATTCATCTTCCCTTGCGAGTGTTCGCGACTCCTCGAGCACGTCCTCCGGCATTACGTTGCGTGCTTCAATCCAACCCTCGGTCGTGTCTTCGTCCCGCGCTTTAACACGCAGCCAGCGCTCTTTTCTCGTGTTGTCGCTCGGGTCGGATACGTCTGTGGACTCGAGGATGTCGACCAGATCACCGCGGTTGACCTGTAACAAATCCGCCGCGACAACAGCCGTCGAGCTCCGGATTTGCGCGCGGCGCGCCACGACGACTCCGGTGCTGTTCTTCGAGGCCAGCGTTTGGCAACCAAGGAAAACAACGGGGAGCGCCAAAACAACACAGGTCTTTATAACTCTGATTAGCATCTGTCTATCGGTAAACTGACTTTAATAACTTTTGATCCGCGAGCACCGGTTTGAGATCGATTTCGCGTTGCCCTTCAATGTAATCCTTTGCGAGATTCGCGCCGGTCGGCGTCGAACTCAGCAACTGGATTATAACTTCATTTCCACTCGCGGGCTGAGCGGCCCCGCGCGCAAACAGTCGCGAGTACAGATTCCGGAGCCGCATCTTCCCGCCCGAGTCTCGCCTGATTCCCAAGTCGTACAGAAACGCCACCAGCATTCCCTTGTCGTATACGACTGAGTTACCGGTGGTCCAACGCCGTTCGGAAGCGTCAATCAATGAGACATCATCCGGCCGCGAGAGATACGAATCGTAAACACGCCCGAGCGTCGCCACGAGTTCGGCAAAGTTGATGAATTTCAACTCCAGCGCGGTGACGAGCGCGGTGTAAAGCGTAAAACCTTCAAAAAACCAATCGTAATCACCTTCGAGCAACAACGAGTTCGGTACCCACAAATGAAGCATCTCGTGCGTGAATATGATGCCGATCTGCCCGGCCCAGTTTTCGCTCTTTGCCTGCGGATCCATCAGCAGAACAACGGTGGAGCCTCGGGTTTCCGCGCGCCACCTCACGCTACCGGTAGCAACCGGAAGCGGCGCCAACATGACGATCGGTTTAGCCTGTAACGGAAAACGGGTTAGCGCGAGATACTTCTCAAGCACCTTCGTCGCTGCCTGCAAAACAGTCGCATCCTTGAAAGGCCAACTGCTGTTTGTGACGAAATCAAACAAACCTCCATCAGTCCGTTTCGACTGCCTTCGCAGCCCTCGGCCTATCAGAAATACAGTCTTCTCCGGTTGTACGACGTGATGTTTCCCGTTTGCGTCAGCCTCATACACTGACTGGGCAGACCAGCCCGCTGGAAGTGAGAACTCAACCACCACACCCGGCAGCCACTGCGGCAGCAGATCGGCCAGCATCAGAAGCCCCGAGTCGCCGGCGATCCAACTCACGTGAGAAACATGCGCGGCGCCTGGCGGCGGCAGCTTAACAACATATTCGATCGTCGTGGCGGGCACGCCTGATCG
>DASUOZ010000592.1:0-6655 GCA_036276375.1 Pyrinomonadaceae bacterium
AACCAGAGAAGAATGATGTTTGGATCGATGCTCATGTTCGCGAGCACGATCATTCTGGCGATCAGTTCCCTGATGGTATTTGGGCGCATGAGAACACCGGAATTTTTATTCGGTCTGCTGGCCGTGTTCGTGGTGCTTCTCTTCGTCTCAAAATACCTGACCCGAGCACTGCGTTACCTTGTCGCGGATGACGTGTCGATTACTTCACCGCAGAATGTGCCGGCGGTTCCTGTCTCGGTTGGTGACGCTGCCGCTAACGCCGCGCTGACGGCCGGTCGTGAAATGCCTGTCTCACTCTTCGGTCCGCAACGCGTGCAAACGGCGGAGATACTGACTCCGGCAAGCGTTACCGAAAACACAACGAACCTGCTCGACGACAAGTAACTGCGCAGTTAGTGGTGACGCGACAAAGACACCCCACGCGCTTCCTCGTTGCGCCCTGGTCGAAAGACAACCAGGTCGGGGTGGGCCTGCCGAAAATCCTGTGCGATGTAGCAGTCCCAACAAACAGGAGAATGCGTGTCCAGCACAGTCTGGAGTTGATTCAAGGCAACTTCATTCCAGGTCAGCAACCTGGCATCAGGGCTGAGAAGCGCCGGACGGTGGTCCACCCAATGAAGTTCATGAAAACTCTTCCTACAGTAGACGCAATTCTTGTCGCGATACCAGTGCATCAGCACGCCGCTCACGAGGCAACTCTCAGGCGCGACGTCTAATTGCATCAAACACTCCTGCCCGCACTGTTCCCTCAGTGGCCAACGCGAACAAGCTTCGAGCCGGATATCAGGGGAACCTGTGGACGAAGTGAGCGATGTGTAAAGCGAATCAACCTCAACGATCACCGGCATTTTGGTTTCCGGACACGTGACGGTCCTGGCGCCTCCATACCTCGAACGAGAGCGAAACAGCCAACGTATTCCGAACCAGAGGGTCACAGCCAACACTGCGATCACAATCAATGCTGTGGTGCTCATATCTACCTCCTTTCTTTATCCACAGATTACACAGATCTGTTTAGTCAATCTGCGTAATCTGTGGATACTCGTCTTCCAACACCAACAACGCTGTTTGCCCGCCGCCCGAAGTCACATTCAACAGTGAGGACGCGGACAAACGTATCAACGCTCCCTCAGCTTCGTTCTGAAACAGAAATGGGTTGTAGTCAATGAACAACTCGTCGAGATAAGCGCGATCCGCATAGGCCGGAAACTGCGTTTTTTCCACGACCACTCTTTCCTGCACTACATACGGTCTGTGTAACGCCGCTTTGACCGCGTCCTGCCACTCCTGTCTGCTGCTTTCCCAACCCAGAAACACACCATGGCCGCCATAATCATCATTAGGTTTGAGAACAAACCGCTCCTGCTCGCCCAGAATCAACGTCTCCAGGTCAAACTCTGAACCGTGAAATTCCGTGCGCGAAGGACTAACGTATCGCGTCCACGGAATGTGTTTTCGAATCGCGTCGAGCTCGCCGGCGTCGAACAAATGTGCATAAGCCGCGTCGGAAAGGACTGCAAACGTAGATTTTTTGTGTGCGAGCTTGGTGCGAAACGAGTTTGCCATGCACACACGACCACGCCGGTACGCCTCGACCAGCGGATGGTTCAAACCAAACCGGCCCAGAAACTCGTGAATGACCACGCGCTTGTAAACAATGTCGATGCGCGATCCGGCTACTGAGAGGTAGTCGCCGTTGTATTCAAGATCGTGTGGATCGGCTATCACGGCGGGATGTCCCTGGGCGACAAAATAGTCTTTCAGGATTTGAAACTCACTACCGGTCGGAACTCCCGCCCAGTCGACGATAGCGATGCGGGGTTTGTCCTCTTCTCCGCCCCATTCGCGATATGCTTTCAGCAACGACGCCAGTAGCGCCCTATGCGGCTGCGGCAACCAATGAGAATTGCCTGCGAGGAATTTCTTCAACGCGGGTAATCGAAAAAGGACCTTCTCCAACTGCATTTGATCGCCAACACCCGCCGGTGTTTCCGCGTTGTACTCGAGAAACTGAAAGCCGCCGGCGCTTATCAGACCGTCGAGCCGGCTGCTCACACACAACCGTGAATAGCGCGGCTCAATCCGCGCGACCTCCTCTTCGGCTGGCGTGAGATCAAGAAGATCCAATAATGCGTCGTCGGTAAGCGCCGCAGCCGCAATCTTCTCAAAAGCGCCAGCGAGCGTTTCGGCGGCGCGATTTACAGTTTCATATTGAACGCGTTGCAGAATGTGAGGACGCAGAAAAGGACAGGTGGCCCGGTTACCCTGAAGTAGTCCAAGCTCATGCTGGGCAGTCCGCAATTCGGCGAACAGCTCTGGACCAAGAGTGCTGTCCTCGACGATCGAGCTATCGAGCTTCTTAATTAGATCTCGCATGGCTTGATTAACCCGGTTAGCAACGTATAAGCGGAACGTATTGCGGGATCCACATTTTCGTCGTCACGGCGTTTTCGAGTGAATCAAGACGCATCCTGGTCAACCCCGCCCGCACCGCTTCACGCGCAACAGCGATAGCAACGCGATAGGAAATCTCTCGCACACTCTCCAAAGGCGGGAAGAGCGAACCATTCGGATCACTCAACGCCGGCGAGAGCTCACTCAAAATGCCCGCCGCCGCGGAAAACATCCTGTCAGTCACTCGACGCGCGCCCGCGGCGATAACGCCCAAACCAACGCCCGGAAAAATAAACGCGTTGTTACACTGGCCGATCTTTATCAAGTGGCCCTCGTGATTGACCGGCGCAAAGGGACTACCCGTCGCTACGAGCGCACGTCCATTGGTCCAGGCGAACAGCTCAGCGGGCGTGGCTTCACACTTCGAGGTTGGATTTGAAAGGGGAAAGATCACGGGTCGGACGACGTGTTTGGCCATCTCACGCACGATCTCCTCCGTGAAAGCTCCGCGCTGGCCCGACGTGCCGATTAAGACTGTAGGATGCACGTGCTTTACAACATCCGCAAAACTCGAGCCCGACCCCTCCAGTCTTTCCACTGGCTGCGCGTATTTTTCTTTGGCGCTTTGCAAATTACTGCGACCGCTGTGAACCAGCCCTTTGCTGTCGACCAGCCAGAGTTGTTGTTTCGCCTCCTGCTCAGCGAGTCCTTCCTGTATCAGTGCCGCCACGATCTGATCGCAGATACCGATAGCTGATGAACCCGCTCCCAAAATCAGAATTCGTTGTTTGCGGAGCTCTGATCCCAGAACTCTCATTGCGGCCAGAAGTCCGGCGACCGTGACTGCGCCGGTTCCCTGGATATCATCGTTGAAACTGCATAGCCGATCGCGGTAGCGCGCGAGTAATCGTCCCGCGTTGTGCTTCGAGAAATCTTCCCACTGGAGCAGTACGCGAGGAAACTTCTGCATGACTGCGGCGACGAAGGCTTCGATGAAGTCGTCGTAGTCCTGACCGCGCACACGCGGGTGCCGCCAACCGAGATACAGTGGATCGTTCAGCAGGTCGGGGTTATCAGTGCCGACGTCCAGCATGATCGGAAGCGTCCCCGCTGGATGAATGCCGGCGCAGGCGGAATAAAGCGAGAGTTTCCCGATCGGGATCCCCATGCCGCCGACGCCCAGGTCTCCCAATCCAAGAATCCGCTCGCCATCAGTTACGACGATCACTTCGGGCTGCTCCGCGGGAGCGTTGTCGAGTATCGACGCAATGTCGTTGCGCTGTGGATACGAGATGTATAAACCGCGCGGCCGGCGAAACACATGGCTGTATTGCCGGCAGCCCTCACCAACTGTCGGCGTGTAGATGATGGGCATCATCTCGCTGATGTGTTCCTGCAAGAGACGATAAAAGAGCGTTTCGTTGCGATCCTGCAAAGCCGTTAGGAACACATATCGCTCGAGGTCACTTTCTTTTCGCTGGTAGTTTTCGTAGGTACGAGCGAGTTGCTCTTCGACTGTGGAACAGTGCGATGGAAGCAGCCCCAAAAGCCCGAACTCCCGTCGCTCGTGTGCCGGAAAGGCACTGCCCTTGTTGAGCAACGGATTGTCCAGTAGTAACTGTCCAGTGAGACTGGTTTCAATCACACGATTGCTGCGAGTTGCGCTAACAGAACTCATTGGACTTAGACCACCTTTGGAGCTGCCTGCAAATTGCGAACTTGCCGGCGCGACCGATCACCGCATGATCTGAATCGTAATCGTGACCACAGGCGCCGTTGTGGCGCTCTTGTGGTACGAGACCCACATCGCCGCCGACCGGTACTGCACCATTCTGAACAACGAACCATCAGGTTTTTCCAGCAGTGTTCCCTCGCCGACTACCGATTTGTAATCCGGGGCGCCAACGCCACCGACGTAGTCCGTAGAAATCGTCACGACTTTTTGATCCGCGTCGTAGACGAGTTGCGTGGTTTCAGTTGCCGATAGAACGTAGTAGTCCTGTTCGTTGCTTTTCATCACCGGCTCGCCGAGTTTTGCTCTCGCCTCAGTCGCCGTCATGCCGAGGCGGACGCCGCGATATTCTTTGTAGAGCGGCTGCTGTCCGTTGGCAACGGTGGCCAGTAGCAACAGCAAGATCAAACCGATCAGAAAGAACGTTAATTCGGCTATCCCGATTCTGTGCTTTTGTGTGCTGGATCTCATATCAGTCACCTCCTCCGAGGTCTTTTGCGATCATCTCCGTGTTTCTCTGGCACTTGCCGACGGCCCAAAGGTATCCGCCTGCGCGCATTTCAAGGACGATCTCATCAAGCGGCTGCCGCGGTGGGCCAAACATCACTCGGCCCATGCGCGCCTCGAATGTGCCCCGATGACAGGGACACATGAGATACCGACTCCGCGGATCGAAGTCCACGGAACAACCGGCGTGCGAGCACCTGCGGCTATAGGCCCTGTACTCGCTCTCACTAAAGCGCAACAGCACCGCCGGGTCATTTCTGGTTGGGTAGTTGAAGTAAAGACTCGATCCGGGCAGCAATAGTTCCGCACCGTCGATCTTTCTCGGCGGATAGGCAACCATTGAATCCTGAGCCGCCATACTTTTTGTGACGCTGGGAGCGGCCAGGATCAGCCCGGTTGATAACAGTTCGGCGCAGAAAACGCGTCGAGAGGTGCATGGAAGTTTGTTTGCACCACCTTCTTCTTGACGGTCCATTTGCGCTCCTCCTCGCTGCGGCTTCGCCCAAATAGAACTCCGCGTGATCAGGTTCGCAATGTACATGCCGGTCGGTTTTCGCAAGTTTTGGCGGGAAAATGGCTAAAGGAGCGCCGGCGACTGCGGAAAGTTACCAGCGAGAGCGCGAAAGCCCGCAGTGGATTTTACTAAAACCGCTGACGTGCTGCCTCGAAAGTATATTTGCCACAAAGAAGCACAAGAGGCACAAGGGTTTTGCTAACAGATTTGTGCCTTTTGTGCCTCTTTGCGGCTATAAATCCGACTTTTAAGGCAAGGGCGATTAGATGAGTTTGGTGAGGTCTGTAAACGCCCCGCGCTCGATCGCCTCGGTCTCGAGCACTCGCGTGCGAATACCTGAAAACAGTTCGAGCTTGTCGTTCGCGGAAAGCGCCAGATCTTTCGCACTCGACTCGCGCAGCTCCTCAAGACGCGTGCGAATCGAATTGAGTTCGTCGTCGATTTTCGCCGTCCTTGGCTTTTGCAGCAGAGCGGCGCGGCGTTCGAGGACGACGCGAGTTTCCTTGAGGATAGGAACTGAATCCGGCAACGCTGCAACCGCGACGTTGTGCCAGGAAGCCTCGGCTTCACGAAACTGTTCGGCGACTCTCCTAAATCCGGGCTTCTTGAGAACGCCTGCGGATTGATCGAGAAAGTCTGCGTACATTCCGCGAAACGCGCTGCCGCCAAAACCACGCAACTCGATCTGGGCGTACACTGAGCTCAGCGCCTCGTGCAGAGCCGGCCCGTCTGTAAAACAGTTGGACCATCCCTTTTTGTTCTTCGTGTTGGTAAGCATCTCGGCCCATTTCTTAAACGCTTGCAGGCCGAAGTTTGCGATACCGAGACCTTCGAGCATCTGCCTGCACGTGAGGCTAATCCGCTCGGCCAGGACTTCACGCAAATTTGGTTTTGCGGGCGCGTCTTTGATAGTGAGCGAGCGAAACTTCGGCGCGTAGTGCGAGTGACGCACGTCTTCCATCTGCTCTACGCTGAGCCGCGCCACGTTCTTACCGAGGTCGCCAACGATAAACTCGTTTCCGTCTTTCTCGTACACGATGATCGTGTAATACATGTTCGGACGACCGGAAAGGAACATGTAGGGAAGTTTTGTAACTTCAACCCAGACTATCGGAGTGTGGCCGTCCTCCAGCATCTTTATCAGCCCCTTCGTGGAGGCTCCGCGCGAGGACGAATGCTTTAACTCCGTGGTCGCCCCCCACGCGTCGCACATATGCATGACAAAGACTGGAATATCAGCTTCACTGGCATGGTACCGGGTCCCGATTAC
Source organism: Pyrinomonadaceae bacterium (assembly GCA_036276375.1). GTDB lineage: Bacteria > Acidobacteriota > Blastocatellia > Pyrinomonadales > Pyrinomonadaceae > PSRF01. Next base: position 6,418 of record DASUOZ010000592.1, read on the forward strand.
GATGGGATGACCGCCATGCAAGTCGAAGAGGAAATAGATCAAGCCCAGGCCGCCACCCAGCCCGAACAACATCTCGTCTGTACAAAGATCGGTGGAGCAGCTACCCAGTTGATTGAGAGCGTTTCGGACCGCAGCGGACTCAGGTTCCTTACCGGCTAAATGTTTGGTTGTGTCAGGCAAGAAGTTTTGTTCTAAAACCGCTGACGTGCTCCGCTCACAACGCGTACTGTGTCGCGAG
>DASUOZ010000593.1:0-3619 GCA_036276375.1 Pyrinomonadaceae bacterium
CGATACGCTTTCACGCCGACGCCCGTTACGCCTATCTGCGCCGCATTACACGATCCGTCGTCATTCAACGCCAGATGGACCGCAATCCCGACAACAGCAAATCCCGACGCCGGATGCGGCACCTTCTGATACGCCTGACCAAAACGGCCGGCCGGTTTCTGTATGCGAATCTCACGCAGGATCTCGCCGGGCCGCAAATCCGTAGTGAAAAGATTGACGATGAAATCCGCGGCTTTAACGGTTCGCTCGCCATTTGGTCCAACCAGCACCAGATCCGCATCGAGCGCCAGCACCGCCGCCGGCCAATCGGCCGCGGGATCGGAATGCGCGATACTGCCGCCGATCGTTCCCTTGTTGCGCACCTGCACGTCGCCAATGCTCTTGGCGCACGCGGGCAGTAACGGGCAGATCTGTTTCAGCAGTTCAGACGACTCGAGCTGATAGTGCGTTGTCGTGGCGCCGATCAGAAGCTGGTTGCCTTCTTCGCGAATGTAAGCCAGTGACTTGATCCGCGCGATGTCCACGAGCATTTGCGGTTGCGCGAGGCGCAGTTTCATCGCCGGAATCAGACTATGACCACCGGCAAGAACCCTCGCTCCCTCCGGATCTTCAGCGAGCAACGATATGGCTTCTTCCAACGTCGCGGGAACCTGGTAATCAAATGGTGCGGGGATCATGCGTTACCGCCTTTCTCATCAATAATCCGCCAAACAGTTTCCGGTTTGATCGGCATGTCCAAATGCTTCACACCGAACGGTGACAACGCATCGACGATCGCGCCGACCACCGCGGGCGTCGCGCCGATCGTTCCGGCCTCGCCGACGCCTTTCACGCCGAGCGGGTTCACGGGCGACGGCGTCTCGGTGCGGTCCAACTCGAAATTCGGCACATGCGCAGCGCGCGGCAACGCGTAGTCCATCAACGTGCCGGTGATCAACTGTCCCTGCTCGTCGTAGACCACCTCTTCGAACATCGCCTGTCCGATCGATTGCACGATGCCGCCATGCACCTGTCCATCAACCAGCATGGGATTGATCACTTTGCCGCAGTCGTCGACGGCGACGTAACGGAGAAACTTGATGTCGCCCGTTTCGCGATCGATTTCGACCACGCAGATGTGGGTGCCGAACGGGAACGTGAAGTTCTTCGGTTCAAAGAAGTAGGTTGCCGAGAGACCCGGTTCGGTGTCGGGTGGTAATTCCTTGGCGAGGTGCGCGGCGAGTGCGATCTCAGCAATCGTCAGGCTCGTGCGACCTTCGGTCTGCGGTTCCGGAAGTGCTCCTGCTGGTCCTTCACCGACCGGATACACCGGATCGGAAGTTCCGGTGACGCTGGCGGCCGCTGCTTTCTTGACCGAGTAAGTTCCGCCTTCGAAGGAAACCTTCGAAGCGTCAGCTTGCAGTATGTGCGCGGCGATCTTCTCGGCTTTTTCTTTCAGTTTTTGCACCGCGACGTAGACGGCGGTGCCGCCGACCGCAGTGGCGCGGCTGCCGAATGTGCCGATGCCGTATTGGACTATGCCGGTGTCGCCGTGGATGACAGTGACATCATTGATACTGACGCCCAATTCATCAGCCACGATCTGCGCGAATGACGTTTCCTGACCCTGCCCGTGCGGTGACGCGCCGGTTAAAACAGTCACTTTGCCGGTCGGTTCGATGCGCACGGTCGCGCTTTCCCAACCACCGGCAGGCATCGCCTGGGATGGACCAAGCGCGCAGATCTCCACGTAAGTCGAGATGCCGATGCCGATCAGCCGCCCTTCGGCGCGGGCCTGTTGCTGTTCGGCGCGGAGTTGTTCGTAACCGGCAATCAGTTGCGCTTTGTCGAGTGCGGCTTCGTAATCGCCGCTGTCGTAATCGAGACCGGTGGCGGTGTGAAACGGAAACTCGTCCTTACGCGGGAAGTTCTTGCGTCGAACTTCAGCAGGATCCGCGCCGAGGTCGGCGGCGACTAAATCCAACGCGCGCTCGACGATGTACGTTGCTTCCGGACGACCCGCGCCGCGATACGCGTCGGTGGCCATCTTGTTTGTGAAGCAGCCGGTGATATTGATCTGGATCGCCGGAATCTTGTACGCGCCGGAAAGCATCAGGCCGGTGAGCGTCGGGATTGCGGGCGTCAGCAGTTGGTGATAAGCGCCGAGGTCGGCGAAGACGTTGTAGCGCAGGCCGGTGAGCGTGCCGTCGTTCTTGAACGCGACTTCGATGTCGCCGACTTGTCCGCGTCCGTGTATCGTCGCTTGAATGTTTTCACGGCGTGTCTCAATCCATTTGATCGGCTTGTGAAGTTGCATCGAAATCCAGCCGAGCAGCGCTTCTTCGGCATAGACGTTGAGTTTCGAACCGAACCCGCCGCCCACTTCCGGCGTGATCACGCGCAGCTTGTTTTCGGGAATGCCGATCATCAACGCGACCTGCGTGCGCATCAGGTGCGGGATCTGCGTCGACGACCAGATAGTCAGTTCCTCTTCGCCGGGGAAGTAGCGCGCGAGCACGCCGCGCGGCTCCATTGCGATGGGCGCGAGGCGGCGATGGTGAACGCGCTGTTTGAGCGTGCGGTCGGCTGCCGCAAATGCGGCGTCGACGTCGCCTTCGCCGGCAGTCATCTTGTAGGCGATGTTGTCGCCGAATGATTCGTGGATGACGGTGCCGCCGGCGGCCGCCTCTTCAACGTCCGTCACCACCGGCAAGTCCTCATAATCGACAATGACCAGGTCTACGGCGTCGCGGGCAGCGTAACGATCGGTTGCGACGACCGCGGCGATCGGATGGCCCACGAAATAAACCTTATCCGTTGCGAGCACGCGATGGTCGGGCACTTTCAGGCCCGGCAACGCGCCCGCGCAGGGAACTGGTCCAACTTTCTGCGAGACGTCCTGTCCCGTATAGACAGCGACGACACCCGGCGTCGCCAGCGCTGCTGAAGTGTCGATGCTTTTGATTCGGGCGTGTGCGTAGACGGAGCGGACGAACGCGACGTGAAGCGTGCCGGGCAGGCTGATGTCGTCGACGTAGTGGGCCAGGCCCTTGATCAGCCGCGGGTCCTCCGTGCGTCTTACTCGTTGGCCGACGTAACTTTTTGGCATATTCGTTCTCCAATAATCTTTAGCCACGGATTACCACAGACTTACACGGACTAAGCTTCTGTCCTTCTATACTTCTGTCCGTGTTTCCCGTGTAAGTCTGTGGCCCATTTACGCTCCGGAAGCTTTCTTGGCGGCGTATTCGACGGCTTCGATAATGTGTTGGTATCCGGTGCAGCGACACAGATTGCCGTCAAGACCGTGGCAAATTTCGTCACGCGACGGATTAGCGTTGCGGTCGAGTAATTGCGCCGCCGTCATAATCATTCCGGGGGTACAGTAACCGCATTGCAAACCGTGACGTTCCCAGAAACCTTCCTGGACCGGGTGCAGCTCGCCGTTGCTGGCAAGACCTTCGATCGTCGTGACTGTCGCGCCGTCCGCTTGCACGGCAAACATCGTGCACGATTTCACGGCCTCGCCGTCGAGCGACACTGTGCAGGCGCCGCAAAGTGACGTCTCGCAACCGACGTGTGTGCCGGTCAGACCGAGAACGTCGCGTAAGTAATGAACGAGGAGCATGCGTGGCTCGAC
>DASUOZ010000594.1:0-4562 GCA_036276375.1 Pyrinomonadaceae bacterium
AAGGTCTTGCTGTAGCGGCAAACTCGGGGTTGTGTCGGGCACCTGGCCCAGCAGCTCACCCACGATCAACTTCTCGGCGATCAACTGCATCGGCGTGTCGTCGCCAAAACAGAACACCGCACGCACGGCGTCGTTGAATTCCGCTAAGCCCGGAACCGGACGATCCCGCAAGGCTGCCAGTGAATGACCCAGCCGAACAGCTTCAATCACGCTCGCGGACGAAGCGTCAAGATCCTGTCCGCGCAGTAGCTGCGCCACGCGAATCATCCAGCGCACGGTAACGTCGTCAGGCGCGGACCACAGATGTTGGTAATAACCCGGCGATTCGATACCGGCGCCGTAGCCACTCCAGTACGTCAGACGGCCCATGGTCCACGGCACCCACGTCGCGCTGACTTTCACCTTCGCCAACCCCTTCAGCAACGCCCTGTCTGCTTTCGCGGGTGGCATCGTTTGCAAAACCGGAGCGTGCCACGCGCCGCAAACGACAGCGATCCTTTCAAATCCCTCACGCTCGGCCGCACGGATGCTTTGGCGCATGTAGGCTTCGCGCAACGCTTCGCGACGATCAATCGACAGTTCGCCGGCAAGTTTTCCGACTTCTTCGCGTAACGCAGACATCAATTCCAGAATCGCATTGAACGACTCGGTGCTGTCGCGCCGGTGTTCGATCATGTGGTCCCACCAGCGCTCACTGTCGCCGTAGCCCGACGCCTCCGCAATCCAACGCAAAGGATCCTGACGAATCTCTACCGGCGAACTGGATTCAGACTCCTCGTTGTCGAGATTTTCTTCGAGCGCAAAGTGATACGACTGCGGCAGATCGATAAAACGCACCGGCACCTGCTGGGCCAAACCAAACTGGATTGCCTGCCATTCAGGTGAGAACTCGGCGAACGGATAGTAAACGGCTTGTTTCGGTTCGTTTGGCAGATAGACGAGTAACGCCACCGGCGGACTCATCTGCGCGTCCGCCGCAAGCGGAATCAAATCGTTTGCGTCAGGCGGTCCCTCGATCAGAATCACGTCCGGGCTCAACGCACGCAGCGCTTCGCGAAGGCTGCGGGCCGAACCCGGACCGTGATGTCTGATGCCAAAAACCGTGACGTTCATGATTCTCGACAGGCGCGGTACAAATCCTTCCAACCGTCGCGTTCCTTCACGACAGTTTCCAAATACTCCTGCCACACGACGCGATCTTGCACCGGATCCTTTACGACTGCGCCGACGACGCTCGACGCGAGATCAGGCGCACGTAAACGACCGTCGCCAAAGTGGGCCGCAAGCGACAAACCGTTGTTGATTACCGAAATCGCTTCAGCGGTACTGAGCGTGCTGCTTGGCGATTTGAGTTTTGTTTTGCCGTCGAGTGTTACGCCGCTGCGCAACTCGCGAAAGACCGTCACCACACGCCGGATCTCCTCGAGTGCGGGCGCTTCCGCCGGCAATTCAAGCGCACTGCCAATCTGCTTCACGCGGCGATCGACAATCTCCACTTCCTCTTCGAGCGTTTCGGGCAACGGCAGTACGACTGTGTTGAAACGACGTTTCAGAGCGCTCGATAATTCGTTGACGCCGCGATCGCGATTGTTAGCCGTGGCGATCAGGTTGAACCCTTTCACTGCCTGAACTTCACTGTTCAGCTCGGGAATCGGCAGCGACTTTTCCGACAAAATCGAGATCAGCGTGTCCTGCACATCTGACGGAATGCGCGTCAGTTCTTCAACGCGCGCAATCTTACCTGCCTGCATCGCGAGTTTGACTGGACCAGGAACCAACGCGTTCATCGATGGTCCTTCGGCGAGCAAGCGCGCGTAGTTCCAACCGTAACGAATCGCTTCTTCACTGGTACCGGCAGTTCCCTGCACGACGAGGGTCGAATCCCCGGAGACCGCCGCCGCGAGATGTTCGGAGACCCACGTCTTGGCCGTGCCCGGCACACCGAGTAGCAGCAGTGCGCGATCGGTTGCGAGCGTGGCGATCGCGATCTCGATCGTTCGCGGATTGCCGATGTACTTCGGTGTCACTTCGAACCCGCTGTCGAGTTTGCCGCCAAGAATGTATTTCGCCACTGCCCACGGCGACAGTTGCCAGTTTGGCGGGCGCGGGCGCGAGTCGGCGCGGGCGAGCTCGTGCAGTTCTTCCGCGAATTGTTGTTCGGCGTGTTGACGCAAGACAGCGCTCATAGTGTTGGTTCCTTTTCAGAGATTGCCTGATGCATGTCGCGGCGAAACGCGAGCAGCGAGTGAAAGAGGTCGACGGCTTTGGACCAGTTTGGCCACGTTTCGGATTCGGTGGGCCAACCGGATGCCAATTCATCGTACAGAGCAGGTGACACGTAGCGCGCAAACTGTCGGAGAACCGCTTTCGTTTGCCAGTCGACGATGTTGTCCTTACCTTGACTGATTCGTTCTTTGATATTGCTGACGACGGCGCGACTCAACTGATCGCTCCACGCGCTACGATGAGCCACCAGGAAGTGGAAAGCCGGGTGTGCGTCGCTGAGTCCGGCCGTCTCGGATTGCAGCGCACGAAGGCTCAACGCTTCGAGTCGAGCCGGAGGCAGGTACGCCACCAGCTCAACCAGCGGCGGTTGTTTGGGATCGGTCGCCGTAAACGCGACCAGAGCTTCGATCCAATCCGGATCGCGATCGCGCTGAGCGGCAGACACGAACCCGAGGACGAACGACTCGCGCCATTCATTCTCATCGCCTGCACGGATGATTTCGAGTGGCGGTTTCTGCCAGAGGTCGCTCCAGTGTGTAATCCGGATCAGTGAGATCAACTCTTTCAAAAACCACGCTTTCGGGCCGGCTGACTGCGTCGCCATGCGAGGCGGATTATCGATCTCGATGCCGTTTGCTTTGAGCCACGCGATCGGATCTTCCGGCAACGCGACTTCGATTCGTGCTTTCCCGATGAGGCCCTTCTTGAAACTCAGTAACCCGGTCGCTAGCTCCTGCAAACGCCGCGAGAACTCTGAAGGCAGTGCGGCGAGTAACGTGCGGGCCACGCGGCGCACTTCCACGCTGCGATCTTGCAGCGCTTCATTCAGAAACGCCTCGTCGTTGAGACTCAAACCGGAGGCAAACTTCTCCAGAAATGCGACGCGGTCTTTTGCTGATTCCTGCCCCCACGTGGTCGCGAGTAGTTCGCGCGCCTTCGCCGGATCCGCGCTCCGCAGACTGCCGAGCAACAGCAACCGCTCCTCACGAGTTGCTGTTTCCCACACGTCCTTCTCGTCTCTTCGAGTCGCATAAACCCAGTCGGGATTTTGCGACGCGAGCCACTCGCCGCGCCGGCCCAACACCGCGCAGATTGGTTCGCGCAAAGAAGTTTCGAACCGCCCGTGATCCAGCAAGTCCGGCAAGTGCTCTTCGGGAACGCGCTTGTTCGCTCTGTTCATCGCGGCTAACCACTCCGGCAGCAGCTCGCTAAACTCGCCTTCGAGCATGAGCGCCAGATGTTGGCCTGACCTGGCGCCGGCGCAACTCGCATCGTCGCGATCACACGCCTCGGGTAAACGTTGAGCGTCAACCTGAGGAGCGATGCCGGCGGCGCGATACAACGCTACGACCGACGCCGCGCTCAATAAAGAACCTTCGCGATCAGTGTTGCTCAGTTGGGCCAGCAAACGTCCCAACTCATCCTCGCGTGCGGCGAGTTTGAATTCACGTTGCTCGGTGCCGACAACCGCGGTTGCCAGAATGTCTTCCCAGGTTTGCATCTTCAGATCAAAGGTTGACGTGTCTACCGTCAGCGCGTGCGCTAACTGGTAAAACTGATCGTCCGTTCCACTCGCCGAAGATCGTGATCGGGTAACCGCCGCTCAGCGCCAACAGCTTCCAACCAGTGCTCGATTCACACCTCAACGACAACAACCCTCCGTTTGCGTCTCTCGCAAACCACCGTTCGCCGCGACGCACCGGCGCAACTGTCTGAAGCGGCGCTGGAATCGCTTCGATCCAAGGATTGAGCGCGAGCACGTCAGCATAGGTCGTCAGCAACGCGTCGTTTGTTTGATACCCGGGCATTTCATTCGACGACTGCGTAGTGTCGAGGCGCCTCTTCAGCGCGGCCCGCAACGGATAGTTGCTCGGGTAAAACACCAGCTCTGCTTCGACCGTTGTTCCCGGCAGCAGATCGGCTGCGAAGTGTTGGCCCGGCGCAGCAAACTCCAAAACGAGCGCGCCTTTCGCGAGGCTTTCGCTCCAGAGCCACGTCCGGCGCACGCGTAAACTCTCTTCGCCCGTCGTGCGTTGGCCCAGCACGAGCCATTCGCCGGCGACGAGATTTTCTTCCGGCAGCTCGTCTTCTTTAAGACTCCAACCGATCGCGGTGCGAACGTCGGCCTGCGTCGCCGCGGACAGCGTCTCGACACGTTCGAACGCTTTTAGCAACAGGAAGAGCGAGCTCAACTGCGTTAACAAGTGTTCAGTCCAACCATCGCCGGAGTGTGGCAATCGCGCCAGGTCGCGGACCCGCCGCGCGACTCCCGGAGCTTGCGCATCGATCAGGCGCGCGGCCATCTGCTCCCAGTAATCAACGGAGCGCGTTTGCGA
>DASUOZ010000595.1:0-7630 GCA_036276375.1 Pyrinomonadaceae bacterium
GGTCGATCGTCCGGCTAACTCGAGTGTGCTGCCGGCGTTTACGACTTCGCCGGCTACGCCGCCTGTTCCCAGGACCACACCACCGCCACCGGTGTTGTGTACGGCTGCTCAGCTCGGCGACACGGGCGCGGCGCCGGATCCGAACTGCGCGAATGCGCGACAGCCTCAGCCGGGTGCAGTGAACGGTATGCCATATCGGTTACAGCAACTGATCAAGGCAACGAAGGCTTACTACCCGGACGATCCTTCAAACGTCTATCACAGCTACATCAACGACCACACGAAATTCAGAATTCACCACGGCGGCACCGTTGCCACCCACGTACATCACCAACACGCGCATCAGTGGCTGCAATCGCCCAACAGCGATCAAGGCTCGTATCTCGACAGCCAGATGATCAGCCCGGGCGCCAGCTACACGTTGGAGATGACGTTCAACGGCAGCGGCAACCGCAACAAGGTCGTCGGCGATTCGATCTTCCACTGCCACTTCTATCCGCACTTCGCGGCCGGTATGTGGGCCATGTGGCGCACGCACGACACTTTCGAACCCGGTACGAAACTCGACGCTAACGGCATTCCCACACCCGACTCGCGCGCGTTACCTGACGGCGAGATTCAGGCCGGAACGCCGTCGCCGGCGATCGTGCCGATGCCGACGTTACCGATGGCGCCGATGCCTTCGGCCGTGCATATCAAGAACGGTCAAGTCGTTTACGGCACGCCGGCGGATCCGGACCCGACCGGTGACCGCGTCACCGTCAACCCGGGTTTCCCATACTTCATCCCCGGAATCGCCGGTATGCGCGCGCCGCATCCGCCACTCGATTTCGCCCCGGATGGTTCGGGCGGTTTCCTCGATGGTGGTTTGCCGCGTCACGTCACGACGGGCGGCACAATCGCTTACGAGAAGCACGATCAGTTTGACTGGAGTAAGGACTTTGCGACTTTGAATGCGCGGCAATTGCCGGAAGCGGGAACCAACGTTGAAAAAGTCGCGATGACGTTTTTCGGCATCCGCTGCCGTAACAGCTTCTTCCCGGACGGCACCGCGGGCAACTGTCCGCCGCCGACTTCAACGTCACCACAAATGACGCAAGCGAAGCCGACCGGTTTCGTGCTGAACGGGTTACCGCTTGGACCACAGATGGGTGCCCCGTTTGCCGATCCGGCAGTCGATGACAACGGGAAGCCGATAAACGTCGATCCGGCCACAAACAAACAGCGCACGCGCCAGTACAAGGCCGCCGCCGTTCAACTCAATGTCGTTCTCAACCAACAGAAATGGCACTTCCCGCAACAGCGCATCCTTACTCTGTGGAACGACGTCGCGCCGACGATGAATAACACCCGCAAGCCCGAACCGCTCTTCTTCCGCGGTAACTCAGGCGACATCGTCGAATACTGGCACACCAACCTCGTGCCGAATTATTACCTCGTCGACGACTTCCAGGTCCGCACGCCGACCGACATCCTCGGTCAGCACATTCACCTCGTGAAGTTTGATGTGACCTCTTCAGACGGCGCCGGCAACGGCTTCAACTACGAAGACGGTACGTTTAGTCCCGACGAAGTGCAGGAGATCATTCACGCGCTCAAGCAGCCCGGCGGATCCTGGACCGCGTGTCCCGGCTGTCCGACGGCGACACTGACTCCGAAACCACCCCCGGCGGAAATCTGCGGCGGGCAGAACCCACCGGCGCAATGCGCTTCGGAATGGCTCGGCGCGCAGACGACGGTGCAGCGTTGGTATATCGACCCGCTGGTCGACAGTCAGGACGTGGATCGCACGCTGCGCACTGTCTTCACGCACGATCACTTTGGTCCTTCAACACACCAGCAGGCCGGGCTCTACGCCGGTCTGCTCGTCGAACCAAAAGATTCGGTTTGGCAAAACCTCGACGGCTCAGCCATGGGCGGTGGTCCAATCGACCGGCCGCCGGTGCGTCCGGATGGTGGGCCAACCAGCTGGCAGGCGAACATAATCACGCGGAACTCGCAGGACAGTTATCGCGAGTTCATGCTCGAGTTTCAGGACCTGCAACTGGCGTATATGGCCGGTTCCAAGACCGCACCTGATCCAGCCAAGGACAAGGGCTGGCGGGATCCGTTGAAAGCCGTTAACCCGGCGACATTTCCGGAATACGTGGGAAATCCGATCACCGTCAACGGTGTGATGCCCAGACTCGTGAGCACCGGAAACATTCCGATCACCGGCACGCAGTCAGTCAATTACTACAACGAGCCGATTGCGTTCCGCCTCGGCGCCGGTAATCAACCGACGGGCGACTTGTCTTACGCTTTCGACAACCAGGCGGCGAAGGCCAATAACCCGAATCAGGATCCCGAACCGTTGACGCCAATGATGCGCGCTTATCAGAACGACAACGTTCAGATTCGCGTGCTGGTCGGCGCGCACGTGTTTGCGCACCAGTTCAACCTGATGGGACCGACGTGGCTGTCCGAACCGTCGTGGAAGAACTCCGGCTATCGCAGTAATCAGCCGATGGGATTGTCGGAACACTTCGAACTGCTGTTCAAAGTACCGTCGTCCTCGGCGCCGTTGCCGACAAATGGAACGGTGCGCCAGTGTCCGGATAGAAAAACGAACGGAAACTGTGTCGACTATCTCTATAGTCCGAGTTGGGACGAAACGGGAATCGCGCACGGTCTGTGGGGTCTGTTCCGTTCCTACGATCCGACTGGACCAGTGCAGGGGCTGAGCGTATTGCCGAACAATCCGATCTCTCCGACGCCGAACGTCGCTTACGCAACATGTCCGGCGAATGCGTCACAGCGCACCTTCAACATCACTGCCGTCACCGCGCAGAAAGCCCTGCCCGGCGGTGAGCTCATCTTCAATAATCGCGGCCCGCAATCGGGTTGGATGAGCACGTTGATGGGTATCATGTACGTGCGCAGTGAAGACCTCGACGCGAGCGGCAAGCTCAAGAGTGGCGTTCCGGTCGAGCCCTTGATCCTGCGCGCAAACGCAGGCGAGTGCATCAACGTCAACCTGAAGAACGCGATCGATCCATCGTCTCTGGTGCTGTCGCACAACTTCAATTGGCCGCCACCGTTCAAGGCGCCGATTACGCAGAAGATGTCGAAGTTTGTGGGACTGCATCCGCAGCTTCTCAGCTACGACGCGGCGACGAGCTTTGGTATGAACGTTGGTTGGAACAGCGTGCAGCGTCCGGACCAGTTTGCGAACTTCGGTGAGACGGTCAAATACCAGTGGTACGCGGGAAAGATCGATCGCGACAACACCGGCGCATTGACCCACACGCCCGTGGAGTTTGGCGCACTCAATCTCTTCCCGTCAGATCCGCTCTTCCAACATCCCAACGGTCTGATCGGCCAGATGATCATCGAACCGGCCGGATCGACCTGGACCTGCGGTGACCCGGGCAGCATCACTTCGTGCGAGCCTGGTGGCGGCGCAACCACACGCGCCCAGGCTTTTGTCCAGGCGGGCACCGTTCAATTCCGCGAGTTCTCGGTGATGATTAGCGACGCCCTGCAAACGTCGTTGGGCGGGCAGGGAACGGCCGGAATCAACTATACCTCTGAACCGAGATCCCTGCGTTATGTGTCGTCGGCGACCGACTTCTCGTGCATGACGTCAAACCTTCTGGACCAGCCGCCGTTGACTTCATCACCAATCGGCGAACCCAAGACGCCAATCTTCAAGGCGAACGTGGGAGATGAGGTGCGCTTCCGTATGACTCACCCGATGGGCACAGGCGATTCGCTGGTGTTCACGGTCCACGGTCACGCGTGGCAGCGTAACCCATACCAGAAAAACTCACTCATCATCGGTAACAACAATCTATCGCAGTGGCTCGGTTCGCGTGATAACCACGGTTCATCGGACCACTTCGATCTGGTGATACCAAAGGCCGGTGGCGAGAATAAAAAGCCGGGAGACTTCTTGTACACCGCCTATCTCGCGGATCAAGCATCACTCGGCGTCTGGGGCCTCTTCCGCGTTCAGTGCCGGCCCGGTGACGCGGGATGTACGCCGCCGCCTAATCCGTCGGCAAACGCCATGTGCAAGACGCAGCCAACGTCGCCCGCGGCCGTGCCGGCGCTGCCACCTGAAAAAGCAAATCCGCTGGTTGACCGTTTCCGCCGGAAACCGCTTAACCCGGGCGGCAGGCAATAACCAGTAACTGCGAAACCCGAAATTGGAAGCTTTGAACTCACCCACTTAAGGAGGAACCGTCAGATGGCGGGGAAAGATGATAAGAAGAAGAAAAGCAAGGACAAGAGCGACAGCAGTTCCTGGTCCGACACAGTAGCCATTATCCTCAAACGCGACTGTGCCGAGGCGCTGTATGCCGCGCTGGTCATTGCGCTCGGGACTTTGCCGACCCCGAAGAAGAAGAAAAAGAAGAAAGACAAGAAGGACAAAGGTAAGAAGGGCAAAGATGGCGGCGGTAAGGGCAAAGGCGGTAAGAAGTAGGCGATCGGTGCCGGCCTCAGCGGCCAGTGAGAAAGATGTTTGTCTCAAGCTGATAAACGTCGCGAAGCAAGCGGACCTCCCCTGGGAAGCCCGCTGCTTTGCGACGCTGTTGGCCGAACACCAGATCCTTAAGTTACGCACCGACGATCTGGAAACCTTCGATGCCATCTTCGTGGCGTTGAATCTCAAGCAGCCGGGAATCGAACGGGCCGTCAATGCTTCCGTTCTGAAAGAAGGCTATTCAACGACCGAGTTGCGCGGGTTCAGCAACGAGTTCCAGCGCAAACTCTCGAGGCTCAATCGCGTGCATCGCAAGATGCACGGGAAAAAATCCCACGATGCAGATGTGCGCGAGTTCATTCAGCTCGCCCGCCGCGAGTGCAAGCTCACTCTCGCCCGTTACCTGTTCACGCCGGATGAAATTGTCGAACGCGTGCTGCAACAAGTGAGGGTGAGCGAGGGCGTCAAAGATATCGACGTCAATCAACCTCGTTACATCGACACCGAGCTTACGCATGCGTGGAACCGTCTCCCGGATTTTGAAGCACGCATTCTCCAGCGTCTCTGTCAAAGCGCGAGGATCTACTGGGTTAGCGACAGCACCAGCTCGGAGATCAACTCGCTCGTTGAATATCCGCTGACAACGGTGGTGCTGGTCGTCAAGCCGCCGGGCAGTCATTTCGAATTTGAGCTGAAGCGGGCCGGACGCAGGGGCCATCCACTCGGCGTAGTTTTCGCGCGCGACAGTTACCGAGTACCGGCGTCGCATCGTCTCGACGGCGGCAGTATGCAGTGGCTGTTGCGCTACGAGGCGACTAACGGGTCGCGAATGAATTTCATGTATCGCTTGATACATGGTTCGGACGCGCCGTTGCCGGGATACATCTCGCGCAGCACGATCTTTGCGGTTCCGGCCAACGGTCAACCGGCGCCGTCGTTTCGTTATTTCACCGACCCGCGGGTTTTTGGCGACGCCGGTTTTCAGCGCATGCGCGGCGCGATGAAAGACGCGGTCGACGCGTTGAAAAAAGAAGAGGGTGAGTACTTGCCGGCGCTCCCCGGCGACATGGCTTTAACATCGGAGTTTCTGAGTCATGTCGCGCCGGCGCAGGCTATCTTGTGCGGGACGAGCTCGTTTCGACTGGACAAACTCGCAACGTACCTGGCCGCCGACGGTGCGGATATCTACTTCCGGGAGTGGCTTCAGGTGGACTACACGGACCACGACGCGAAACAGTTTGCCGATGAACTGTTGGACGAAATACTCGGCGTTTACGACTCGCCGGACGTTCCTTATGACGGTTACGGAAATTATCTCGAGACCGCGCTTTCAATTCCGGAAAACCGCAGGCGCGCGGATGAGATATTCCTGGGTCTCGTCAAACAAATGGCCGTGTTTTGGGGAACGTTGCTCGGCGTGAGAGGTCATTCACGCGGTGAATCGTTCGTCGCGAGAAACGTCGGATTGCGCAGTGTTTGGGAAGCCGGCCGGTGGCGCGTGAAGCTGATCTTCATGGACCACGACGCGATGTCGTTGCCGGAGTTAGACCACGGTCACTTTTTCGCGCAGAATGCGTTGCCGGGAATATTGCTCGACGAGCGTCACATCTGGGGCCGCGCGAATCCGGCTTTGTTTCCCACGACGCTGGTCGGTTGCCTGCACAAAATCTATCGCCCGGGCCCGCAGGTCAAGCGAAAAGCAACGTTGCTGGCCCAAAGCGAATTGAAAGCGGCTTATAAAAAGACGCAGCAGGAATTGTTGACCAACGCGAAGCTGCGGGCGTTCTTCAGCGATGTGTTTCTCAGCCGTTTGTTTGACTGGGACCAATTTGTCACCGGCTATCTCAATGGGCGCGATCGACGGTGGCAGGCAAAGATGAAGGCGATGTTTGCAGACAAGGGTTACGAGCCGGACCAGTACGACTACTACGCGCAGGCGGTGGAAAAGAACAAGGGATTTTTCGAAAGGAACGGGTTTCTTTTTGAGCGCTAGTTTGTCGCCAGACTCAGTCGAGCGCTACGCGCGCGACGGGATTCTGTTTCCGATTCCCGTGCTGTCAATGGCGGAGGTGGCTGAATCTCGCAACGCGCTCGAATCGCTGGCGGCGATCTGTGGCGAAGGCTATCGGCGTCGTTTCGATAACCTGCACCTGTTTTTTCCGTGGGCCTATCGACTGGCCACGAACGAAGCAGTTTTGAACGCCGTCGAAGGAATTCTCGGTCCTGATATTGTGGTTGAAGCCACGCTGGTCTTTTACAAACCGCCGCACGATTCGGGTTACGCCGCGTGGCACCAGGACAGTGTTTACTCAAACTGGCACCTGACGCCGGCGGTTTCGGCCTGGCTTGCGCTCACGCCCAGCGAGCCGGCGAACGGATGCATGCGCGTGGTGGCGGGGTCGCATCACGACGGTGTGCGCGAGCACGACACGGTCGCGAACGATCCGGATCTCATGAACCGTCGCGGCGAACGCGTGCGGCACGACGTCGATGAGTCGCAGGCGGTGGACGTGGTGTTACGGCCGGGGGAGATGTCGTTGCATCATGCGAACATCGTCCACGGTTCGAATGCGAATCGTTCGGGTGGACCACGCATTGGTTTCATCGTGCGTTTTGTGACGAGTCAAACCAATAACCTCGAGCGGCAGCTCATGCAGGTCAGGGGCGATGCGGATTGCAGCCACTTGCGACTCGCGGCGCCACCGGTTGAGGAGGAATTGGCGATCGCTACGATGGCGTGGCAGGCAAGGGAACCTAACTCCGCGGCAAGCGCAGGGCGTGGTTAGGGGATTGAAACAGGTGGGATTCGCGCCCCAGGGCTTCGCGCTTGATAAAGCGACATTGGCTTTGAACGTCTTTTGCTGGTTTGCTCTTTGAAACATCAATCCCGCGGGTGATGCCGGTGCGGCGCAGTAGTTGAGCCTGTTCGGAGGTCAGATCGATTACTTCACTGAAGCCGGTGGCGCCGTCGTACTCTTCGCACATCAAAAGGTTCGCGCGAACATCGAGGGTCTCGAGATAAAGGTCGGCGTCAGCGAGTATTAGAAATCGGTTTTTTGGATTGCTTTCTGAGATCCCGGTCCGAAAGGACCGGCTCACTCTGATCTCCGCCAGCGGCGCGAAGTACTCGTTATAGTACTTTTCCAAAAAGTTCAGGTTCTC
>DASUOZ010000596.1:0-10224 GCA_036276375.1 Pyrinomonadaceae bacterium
GGCGTCGAGCTCGGCAAATCGATCGTCAAACGCGGCGCGGAGATTCAGGCGGGCCAAACGGTCTTGCAGAGCGGTCTAACGATCAACGCCGCAATGATGGCGGTGCTCGCGGCGTTTGGATATGCGGAAGTCGCGGTGGTCCAACGACCGCGCGTAGGCGTCCTCGCCACCGGCACCGAGCTCGTCTCCGTCAACCAAAAACCGGGACAGGACCAGATTCGTGACTCGAACAACTACTCGATCGCTGCTTACGCCGAACTCACCGGCGCTGTCGTCGAACGTCTGCCACTCGCGCGTGATGAAACGTCCGTGCTGACAGCTCAAATCGCCGCGGCCGCTGAGCAGTGTGATGTGGTGGTCACTTCCGGTGGTGTCTCGATGGGCGTTTACGACGTCACGAAAGCGGCACTCCACGAACTCGGCGCCGAGATCTTCTTCGAGCGCGTCGCACTGCGTCCGGGCAAACCGACCGTGTTTGCCCGACTCCCAAACGGCACGCTCGTCTTCGGCCTGCCTGGAAATCCCGTTTCAGTGGCGGTGACGTTCAATCTCTTCGCCCGCACCGCGCTGCTCGCGATGCAAGGCGCAAGCGAGCCCGCGTTGAAACACGAAAGCGCGTTACTCGCTCGTAGTGTGAAAGGAAATGTCGATCGCGAGAGTTATCTGCCCGCACAACTCACCGCGAATGATGACGGCGAACTGATCGCGTTCCCGCTAAAGTGGGGCGGCTCGTCTGACTTCGTCGCGTTTGCGCTCACGACCGCGCTGGCGATCGTGCCTGCGGGGACGAAAACGCTTGAAGCAAACTCGCTGGTTAAGGTGTTGCGCCTGCCGTAAGCTCTGATTTCACGTGCACGATCGGCGCGATGCGCTCCGTCAAACCCTTAAAACCGAGAAAACCCGGCAGCCGTTCGATCCGGTTTCCGATCTTCCGGTCGAACAAATCCAAACCTTCTTTGCCGGGAAACAGCGTCGCCATCACGTAGTTTGCTTCCGCCCGGCGCTTCGCTCCCGCTCCGACCGGCGACCAGAACTTACCGATGATGAACCGCGCCAGGTCGCGCGAAAACTTCGCTTCGGCAAGTTTCACTCGCGCTACGTTCCAATAAAAACTTCCGTGAATCGACTCCTCCTGCACGATGCCGATCAGCAACTCTTTCAACACCGGATGATCGGCCAGATCCGAAAGCCGCCGATACGCCTGCATCGCCGTGATTTCGTTGATCGCGCCCCACACCATGTGGGCGCCGTGAAAGTATCTGCCAAACGGGCGCGTCGCCTGGTCTATCAAGTAACTTCCAATCGTGTAGAGCTTCGGTATCTTCCGCGTTGCTTCGTGGCGCCAGTTGCTACCACTCGGATAGCCGGCCTCTTCTAAAAATCGGTTCAGCAGGTTTGCGTGATGCAGCTCTTCAATGCTCCAGCGGTCCATGAACTTACGGATGACGGGATCTTTGCCGGTCGGCGTGCGCCGTAATTCCTGGTAGTACATATCAGTGAAGTATTCGATGTCGCGCATGTAGATCAACACGGGCACAAACGCGGGATTGATCTCGTAGTTTTTGATCTCGTTCCAGCGAATGTTATTGACGTACTCTTTTGATAACGCGCGCGGTTGGCGCTCGTACCAGTCAAGCACTTCTTGGTCCGTTTCAAACACAGGTAACCTCCACAGCGGGCTTCAAATAGTCGCTAACTGTACGTTGATCTACCCAAAGATGGATTCGATTTGCCGCCCCACACTTGTACTGGAAAAAACTAACCCGACTGCTGATGAAGACGCTGAAGCGTGATCCGAACGCGTAAGCGGCGCGCGTCCGATTGCCGCAGAATAAGCAAAAGTGTGGCCGGATGTCGAGATCAACTTGCTTCGGGCCGAGTATTTGTTATCTACTTTTCGCCATGACACAACTCTCTCACGTCGACGATCAAGGCCGCGTTCGCATGGTCGATACGAGTGACAAGGAAATAAGTTCGCGACGCGCGATTGCATCGGCGCGAGTCTTGATGAACGCGGAAACGGTCGCCGCCCTGCGCGAACATCGCACGCCCAAGGGCGATCCCTTAGAGGCCGCGCGGCTCGCGGGCATCATGGCCGCCAAGCGCACGGCCGATCTGATTCCACTTTGCCATCCGCTGCCGCTGACGGACATCGAGGTGCGCGCGGAGCTCGACGAGACGGGCGTGTCGCTCGAAGCTGAGGTCGCCACCAGGGCGCAAACGGGCGTGGAAATGGAGGCTTTGACGGCTGTTTCCGTCGCCGCCCTGACCGTTTACGACATGTGCAAGGCGCTGGAAAAAGGGATGACTATTACGGACGTTCGTTTGCAGCGCAAAACGGGCGGAAAATCCGGGGACTACTCAGCCTGACGGCATACTTTGGGGAACATACCGTTGATGTTGTGCGTTTTAGCCCGTGCGAACTAAAATAGCAGAGAAATCAGCCAGCCGGAGTTTTTAAGATGAAATTGAAGCTTTCACAAGACGCGCGACCGCAGGCCATGACACTCCTCGTCGCAGCGACGGTTTCAGTGTTGCTCTGGTTCATTCCTTACGCCGAAGTCCTGACGTACCCGTTTCGAATCTTCGTCACGTTTATTCACGAAGGCGGGCACGCGATCGCGGCCCTGTTGACGGGCAACTCGGTCAACAGCCTGAGCGTCGCGATGAACGCGAGCGGCGAAACATACACGACGCAGGGCGGGCTGATCTCGCAAGTGTTCATCTCGAGCGCCGGGTATCTTGGATCGATGGCGTTCGGCGCGTTGTTGCTGGTGCTGATTCGTAAAGCTATCGCCGCGCGCATCGTGTTGCTGAGTTGCGCCGTGCTGATCTTCGCGCTGACGATGATCTACGGATTGTTCAAGCCCATCTTCATGTTCAACACGTGGTCGGGAATTCCGTTTACGCTGTTTGCCGGCACCTTTATTTCGCTGGGACTGGTTTTGATTGCGAAGTTTGCGAGTGCAAAAGTCGCGACGTTCTTCGTTAGTTTTCTCGCCGTGCAGTGCGTGCTCAACGCGCTCTTCGATCTGAAGACGGTTTTCTTCCTCTCGTCACCATTCATCCCGGTGGTTTCGACCGACGCGGTGAACATGGCCCGAGCGACCGGCGTCCCGCCGATTTTCTGGGCGGCAATTTGGATTGCTTTGGCGTTGGGAATTCTGTGGTTCGCGATGCGGCTGTACGTCGCCGGACGCGACAAGACCTTCCAGCCGGATCTGCCGTTTGAAGAAACGCCACCTGTCTAATTAGCACTAACTAAAACGAGTAGCGGTAGCGCACGGCCACGCCGCGACCGGCGCCGTCAATCCCCCAACTGATGCCGCGATACGACTTGTCGAAGATGTTTTCGAAGTCGACAAACACCTCGGACTTTTCGTTGAACTTCCACGCTCCCCGCACACCAACCAGTCCATAACCCGCGACATAGGGATGTGTCGGCACCAATGTGTCGTTGTTGACGACTTGCACGCCGTTGATCGTCGCGCCGAGCGGCAGCAGACGGTCCTGCACTTGCGCCGCTGTCTCGCCGGTGGGGATCAGAATGCCGCCGGCGGAGCCGCAGCCGGTTGGTCCAGGTGTGGTTAGACCACGAACACAAGCGCCACGACGGAAGAAGTTCTGAATGTTCGCGCGCGAACGTGCGCCGCCGGTGCGACGGTCACCAAGGTCAAGCGACGACAGACGATTCTGCCGGCCCGCCATCGCCGAGTAGCCCTCGATGTAAAAACGCGAGCGCGGTTGGTAACGCAAACTGACAAACGCCGTCACCGGTGGAATTCCGCCTTCGACGTTCGGTGGCAAGCCGTTCAATAAACTATAAGACCGAACATAAGTTACGTTTCCCGTCCCGCTGAACTGATCGGTGAAACGCGCGCGTGCATTCAACTCGACGCCGTTCATACGCGCGTCGTCGAAGTTGACACGCACCAGCACCGGACTCGTCGGCGCCGCGGCGACAAACACGAGGCCCGCGGCGTTCTGCGCGATGATCTGTTCACTGCCGAGGAAAGTTCCCGTCGCACCCGACGGCAACACCAGCGCCTGATCGAAGTAGACGTCGCCGAGTTTCGTCGTGAAGCCCGTCAGTTCCGCGGTAAAACGACGGCTGGTGTAACGGAAACTGAGATCGAAACTGTCGCTGGACTCCGGATCAAGCCGCGTCACCGGAACACCGGTCGAAACGGCGTCACCACCAGCGGTCGTGCCGATAAATCCACCACGTGCGACAGCGGTGAGAGCGTCGACTTCAAAACCCGCGCCGACTAAACCGAGGATGCCGAGGTCGGTCGTGTTCGGCGCACGAAAACCGCGCGTGTACTTACCGGCGATGTCAAAACCACCAACGACAGTGACGACCGCGCCGACGCGTCCGGAAAACGCGTCGAAGCGCGCGCTGTCATCCGGAAACAGCGGTAGTCCGTTTGGACCAGGCGCGGAGTTTGCGGCACGCGAGACATACGACGCGACGCTGTAACGTATCGCGGCGTTGATCTGCAAACGATCGGGAATCGCCGTGAAGTTGTCCTGCGCGTAAAAGCCATACGAAAGGTAACGCGCGCCGTTGGGAACGCGCGGGCGTGAGTTAACGGCGTTTCCGGTTACGGGATCAGTGGTGAAAGCAGGTGCCTTGATCGTGTCGCGATAGACATCCGCGCCGATCAGCAACGTGTTGCGGTCGCCCATCCGCTTGTCGAGGTAGAAATTGAAGCCGAAGACGTTGGTGCGTTCGCGCTGGTTCGTGATCGCGCCGGCAGGATTGCCCTGCCCGCCCTGATTGACTCGCTCTTCGCGCTGGCCGTTGTAAGAAAACGTGAACGAGCCGTTGTCGAAGAAGCCGAGGTTCTGCCGGAACACGCGAACATAAAACGTATCGGTCATCAGGTTGCGCAGGTCGGCGATGTTGTTGCCGTCGCCGCCGAGCAACTGGTCGTAACGTTTGCCGTTGTCCTGGTGGTTACGCGCATAGCTGACGAGCAACTGCGTGTTGTCGTCGAGGTTGAAGTTTGCGCGCAACAGCGTGCCGTATTGAGTGAAGCCGGTGTCCGGGAGACGCGTGCCAAAAACGTCGGATGGTAAACCCAGAAAACGCGTAACGGCGGCGTGGTATTCGAGACCATCGGCCGGCTTCAGCGTGCTGATGCGGCGGCCGGCCATGTTAAGCAATAGTCCGTACCGGCGCGTGCCGTAAGTCAAAAGCGTGTTGCCGCCGAAGCCGTTCGTCGGGGACGTGTAGAAGATACTGCCTTTGCCGTGAAACTCGCGGTCGACGTTGCCGTATCGCGGCGCCTGCGAGATGAAGTTAATGACGCCGCCGTGAACGTCGGACCCGTATTGCGAACTGTTTGGACCACGCAGGATCTCGACGGTCTCGAGAGACGACGGCTCGATCAAACTAAAGAACGTGCCGACGCCGCCACGCTGCGCGCTGGTCGTGTAACGAACTCCGTCCACGAAAATGGCGACGTTTCTTCCGGTCAAACCGCGCACGAATACGGCGCTCAGCGATGGGCTCGTGCGTTGCAGGTTCACGCCGGGTTCTTCGTCCACGACCTGGGCCACGACTTCCGGCGCTCGTTCAAAAATCTCGCGTTCGGGGACGAGGTTTACTTGCGTATCAACTTTCCGAGTATCAGCGACGAGGCCCGCTTCCGCCGTGATCGTGACGTTCTCCTCGAGTGGGTTCACTTCGAGCACGACGTTTACTTCGCGCGTCTCACCTGAAGCAACCTGGACCGCCGCACGATGTCGAAGAAATCCCGTGCGCTCAATATTGAGGGCATACGTTCCGTCGGGAACATTGTCGAAGACGAAGACTCCTTCGCCATCGGTAACCGTTGCTTTCCAGACAGCCTGATTGGGAAGTAACAGCGACACTTCGACGCTCGCCACAACCGCGCCGCTGGAATCTTTGACGGTGCCTTTGATCCGCCCTTTAGACACTTCGCCCGCAGCCATCACCGAGATGACCGAGGCACACACGATGTAAATCAAGAGAGTGAGAAATCGCCTCATATGTTCCTTCAGGAAGGGACGATGACAATATAGCCGTGGGACAATTACTACCAGACGTCGTAATCGGCGGAGTTGGGATTAGTGGGGTATTAACTGAGGAAACGTACGACGTGCTCGACCATTTCATGTACGGCCGCGAGCACTTGCGGGCGGCTTTCGATCGTGATGCTGGCGACCACCACGACGGTCAGCGCCGTCCACGGTAGCAAGCGTACGAGCGGTGCGCTACTCGCTAACTGCCGTGGATCGGTCGCCGCGAGCTCGACCAAACGGCGGACGCGCACACGCACGCGCGGCGTGTCTTCGTTCCCGGCGAGAAACGCGGAAACGGATGCAGGCATGATCTGCTGTTGGCCCCTGGGGATCATCTTGGCGATCCGGACCAGCGCCGAAGCCAGGTTTAACGCGACCAGCGAACTGCGTTGCGCGGCGTGTTCATCCGCCGCTGATTCCGAAGCGTCGCTCCAGGCGCAATCGAGTGAGCGTCCACACGGAATGAGCAACAGTGCCGCACGGCTGATGCGCATTACGGATCGTTTGAAGTTGTCGTGCGCTGCGAGATGTCCGTACTCGTGCGCGATCGCCGCTGCCAGTTCTTCTTCGGTCAACGACTCGAACACCTGCGTGGCGATGAAGAGTCGTGGCCGCAGGGCGCCGACGACTGCGATGATGGGAAAGTTGTGTTGCAGGATGAAAGTCGGGATAGCGATCGAGTCGAGTCGAATCGGTGTCGACGACGCCAGCCATTCGCGCAAAAGCGAACGTGTCGCCAGCCAGGAACGAACTCCCCGCGTGATTGCGAGCGCCACGCCGATGGCGGAGAGCGTCGCGAGCCCGCCGAGCTTCCAGCTAACGAACTCTTCGGTGGTGTAGGGTTCGTAAGTGAGATACGACGGGATCATGAAGGCGGCGATGGCCAGGACCGCGATCACCGGTGGCCCAATACGCATCACGAAAAGGATCTCCGCTCTCGTCCGCGCCGAACACTTTCGCAGCAAACGTTTGCTGAGGCGGCCGGCTCCCGCGGACGCCACGGTTGCCGTAGCGTTAATGGTCAGCAGCAAAGCGAGTACGAGTGTGATGCAGAGAAAGGTGTACATCGCGATTAAGCGCGGTCGAGCTCGCGTTTCTTCTCTTGCACGAGGCGATCGAGCTCGTCGAGTAGCTCGCGATCTCGTTCGGTGATCGTATCCACGATACAGGCCAGCACGGGTTCGACTTCGTCAGCGCCGTGGCCGAGGAGGCCGTCGACCACGTCTGCTTTGATACTGCGCTCAAACTCCTCACGCGACACGAGCGCTGAATACACGAACGCGCGGCTTTCCTTGCGACGGTCGAGCAGGTTCTTTTTAAAGAGCCGATCGAGCGTCGTCATCAGTGTGGTGTAAGCAATCCGCTCTTCGAAAGCGCGGTGGATGTCGCGGACGCTCACCTCGCCGACCCGCCATGTTTCTTCGAGTACCTGGCGTTCGAGTTTGCCCAAAGCAAAACAGGCAATCTCGCGCGGCCGCCTGAATCCACGCAGCAGAAAGCGAGAGGTTTTCATATCGCGCGCATTTTCGGCTATTATTCGTCGTTTGTCCATGTCGCAAGAATCGATACAAGTAAGGGGAGCACGAGTTAACAACCTCAAAAACGTCTCCTTCTCCATCCCCATCAATCGCATGACCGTCGTCACCGGCGTGAGCGGCTCGGGCAAGTCTTCCCTTGCCTTCGACACCATCTACGCCGAAGGGCAGCGTCGGTACGTCGAGTCGCTGTCGGCGTACGCGCGGCAGTTTTTGGAGCGGATGGATAAACCCGACGTCGACGAGGTCAGCGGCATCGCGCCGGCAATCGCCATCCGGCAAAAGAACTCTACCCGGAATCCGCGTTCGACGGTGGGCACGCAAACAGAGATTTACGACTACCTGCGACTGCTGTTCGCGCGCGTCGGCCAGACGTATTGCCGCGTCTGCGGCCGGCTCGTTTCGCGCGATTCGCCGGAATCGGCGGCTGACGAAGTGCTCAGCACATTTGCGGAAGGCGCCAGGTTTTACGTGCTCTTCCCGGCCGCAGCCGGAACCGCGTCAGCGAACGAGGAAACGGAGAAGCAGTCGCGGCGGCGCGCGTCTGCGTCCGTGCGGCAATCGATCACCGCCCACGTCATGAGCTTGATGCAACGCGGCTTTACGCGGCTTTTCGTTAACGGAAAGATCATCGAGCTCAACTCTCCGGACGATTACACGGGCAATGATTTCAAAGACGTGTACGTGCTGGTCGATCGGCTGACTGCGCGTCCCGATGTTCGCCAACGGCTGGTCGACTCGCTCGAGATCTGTTTTCAGGAAGGACACGGCACGGCCGTAATCGAAACCGCCGCAGCCGAACCGCAACGGCTGCGCTTTTCGGAACGGTTCGAATGCCGCTACGACCGCACCGTCTACGCGACGCCCGAACCGCGGCTGTTCAGTTTCAACAATCCGTACGGCGCGTGTCCGACGTGCCAGGGATTCGGAAATACGATTGGCCTGGATCTGAATTTGGTGATCCCGAACCCCGGTCTGTCGTTGAAAGAGGGCGCGATCGAACCGTGGACCAAGCCGCAGCACGAATGGGCCATGGCAGAGCTAAAGCAGTTTTGCCGCGCCGAAAAGATCTCCCTGAGTACGCCGTTCAATCAGCTAACGCGTGCGGACCAGCAGGCGATCATCGAAGGACGCGGCGACTTCGGCGGCGTGCGCGGCTTCTTCGATTGGTTGGAAACGAAGAAATACAAACTGCACGTGCGCGTGTTTCTGTCGAAGTATCGCGGCTACACGTTGTGTCCGGATTGCGGCGGCGGGCGTCTGCGCCAGGAAGCGCGCGACGTGAAAGTCGGTGGACGCACGTTACCGGAGCTTTGCTCGTTGTCGATCAAAGACGCGTGTGAGTTTTTCGATACGTTGGAGCTGTCGGCCGAGCAGGCGGCGATCGCCGATCGGATTCTGTTTGAAGTGCGGCGGCGATTGAGGTTCCTTGTTGAGGTTGGATTGGACTATTTGACGCTCGATCGTCTCGCTTCGACACTCTCCGGTGGCGAAGCGCAACGCATTCAACTGGCAACGAACCTCGGTTCGTCGCTGGTCGGCGCGCTGTACGTGCTCGACGAGCCCTCGATCGGCCTGCACCCGCGCGATAACGATCGGCTGATCCGATTGTTGAAAAATCTGCGCGACATCGGCAACACGGTACTCGTAGTCGAACACGACGCCGAGATGATGCGGTCCGCGGATCACATTCTCGACATTGGACCCGCGGCGGGCGAACTGGGCGGCCGCGTGATTTACGAAGGCGACTTTGCAGGTTTGTTGAACGACGAAGCGTCGCTGACCGCGCGGTATCTGCGTGGCGATGCCGAAATCAAAGAGCCGAAACAACGCCGCACGCCACAAAAACGCCGCCTCACGATTCAGGGCGCTGCCGAGCACAATCTCAAGTCGATCGACGTCGAAGTACCGTTGGACATGCTCGTCTGCGTCACCGGTGTAAGCGGTTCCGGCAAGTCGACGCTGATTCACGACTGCATTTATGCGGGACTGAAAAAGCAGCGCGGCGATTGGCAGGGACACGTCGGCGCGTTTCAAAAACTCGAAGGCGGGCAGTTTATCGACGACGTGATTCTCGTCGACCAATCGCCGATTGGCCGCACACCGCGATCGAATCCCGTCACTTACATCAAAGTTTACGACGCGATTCGTGAAGTGTTCGCCTCGACGCGCGAAGCACAAGCGCGCGGCTTCGATCCGTCGCACTTCTCATTCAACTTGCCGGGCGGGCGTTGTGAAGTCTGCCAGGGCGACGGCACCGTGACCGTCGAGATGCAGTTTCTCGCGGACATCGAGCTGGTGTGCGAAGAGTGCAAGGGCACGCGTTTCAAGCAGCAGATTCTGGACGTGCGGTATCGCGGCAAGAACGTTCACGAAGTGCTGAACATGACCGTGCGCGAGGCGATCAACTTCTTCCGCGAAGTACCGAAGATCACGAACCGGCTGCGCGTGCTGGATGACGTCGGTCTGGGTTATTTGCGTTTGGGCCAGTCGGCAACGACGTTGTCGGGCGGCGAGGCGCAGCGCATCAAACTCGCCGCGCATCTTCTGAAGCGAACCGGCGCGAAAACGCTCTACATTTTCGACGAGCCGACCACCGGCCTGCACTTCGACGACATCAACAAACTGCTCGCCGCAT
>DASUOZ010000597.1:0-5325 GCA_036276375.1 Pyrinomonadaceae bacterium
TCGGCTCGCGGCCGCGGGTTAATACTGATGTCGGCTTCGACGATCGCGCCGGTGTCAGGATTAAAAAAGACGCGCGTGCGGCCGGTCGTTGCGTCGGAGTTGAAGAGCTCGTTCTCAGGCGTGATGGCCACGGTCACTAGATTCACGCCGTCGCCCGCTTCAGCCGAACTGACGGACGTGGCCGCGCTCCACGTTACGATGAAGTTGATGTTGGCGAGACTGGACCAGCGCGCGAGTGCGCGACGTGCGGCGCCGACGACGTCGCTGTCAGGTTTGATATTGGCGCCGGGACTGAGCAGTGAATTGGAAAAAGCGATCACGATGGTCCGTTTGGGCCAATGGAGTCGCTTCACTGTTTGCGGTGCGGGGTCTAATTCCGATGAATCACGGATCTCCAGCCGCTCTCCACCGGTGCCGAGAGCCAGGAACAAAGCCACACTCGCGATGATGGCGGCGGGATGTTGCATCAAGTGCTTCCTGGAGAGGACGAGTTATCAGCAAAGCAACTGAGTTGGGGCTGGGGGGCCAGCCAACGGGCGCATCGTACCATGCTTTGCCCCCCATGCTCGACAAAATCTGCGCCTCACGACGAGGTTCAGTTAATCGTAATGTGTGGCGCAGTGGCGGCTGGTCTACTGACGGTTGAAACGCCGCCGCGCGTGAACTGCACTTGTACCGGCACGTCGCCCGCGCCGGCGAGCGAAGCGGGCAGTGTAAAGTGGATAAAGTCGACGCCGTGGTTGTTTAGATTCGGTCGCACCAGGACGATGCCGTCTCCGGTGATCACAG
This sequence comes from Pyrinomonadaceae bacterium, assembly GCA_036276375.1. Classification (GTDB taxonomy): domain Bacteria; phylum Acidobacteriota; class Blastocatellia; order Pyrinomonadales; family Pyrinomonadaceae; genus PSRF01. The sequence continues at coordinate 790 of DASUOZ010000597.1, forward strand.
TTGTGCCCACAGTGACGGTGATCTCCGTCCGAGCGGCAAAACGCACACCCGTGACCATTAACTGAATCACTGTCGGATTGCCGTTGGTAGTGACGCTGAATGGCTCACCGGTTTCGTTCGCCGCGTTGAGAGCCGCCGCGCGGCCGTTCGCATCGTCTGTAGTGGTGAAAATGTCTGGCTGTCCAGGCACAATCTGCACCAAACCGCGCAACTGCGTGTCGGTGTTGGCGCCTGTGTCGAGGATGTTGATGACAACATTCGCGACACCCGTAACCGTTCCCGGCGGAATGACGAAATTGATCTGTTTTTCCGCATTGCCGACGAAGTAAAGACCGGCAGCCGCACCATTCACAGCGACGGAAACACCGTTGAGCTCAACCGGGAATGCCGGACTGCGTTCTATTTCTGAACCGCAGTTTGAAGCCATTGTTGGGCAGCCTAACGCGTTGGAAGGCGCGAGGGCGATGGTGGAACGGACGATCGCCAACTGACCCGGCGCTAAACCGATAGGTGCGCCCGGCACGGGACTGGGCGTTGGTGTCGGAGACGGAATCGGACTCGGGACCGGAGTTGCGGCCGCCACCGGCATATTGCTCGCGCCCGTGAAGAACGAGAGCGCGGCGCCCGATTGCACGGTCGCTTGCGGACTCAGCAGGTAAAACAGCTCGAGTGAACCATCGGCGTTACCGCCGCCGAGATCGCCACCACCGAGTATGAACGCTGTGCGTTTCCGCGTTTCGCTCGTGACGGGAAGGATACCGCCGAACAGGAGGTTCCCGGGGTTATTCGTCAAGCGAACAAGAGTTTGTGTCGTCGAAGCCGGAAGCGCAGTTAAAAAGAGCTGCGCTCTTCTTCCCGGATTGAGTCCTTCGGCGTCCTGCGCCTGCGACGGGAACGTGCCGTCGGGACGGAAGTTCAGGGCCGAAGCAATAACAACACTACCGGGCGTCAGCGCGGAGTCGTAATCAGTGAAACTTGGGAAACGAGTAATGTCGCTTAGGGCCGCCGCCCGCGGGCCGATTTGGACGAAGCTGTCGGTCGCAACGGTGTAAACAAACGCTCCCAAAGCCTCGCTGGACGGGGCCACGTTCGCTTTCAGATCCGTCGCGAGCGATTCAAAACCGATAAAGCCACCGTCGCGGCTCAAACGCCGGCCCGGACTCAGGACGTTGGTATTGAAACTGCCGTTTAGCGTTCGGGTGACCTGGCGAATATTGCCGATCGCCGAGCCACTGAAATTCGCGACAAAGATCTCGGCATTGCCGTCTGCGTTGTTGGAGGCAAGATTAGCGCTGGACGCAAAAGCCACTACCGATCCGTCGGCAGATAAAGACGGATTACTCTGGAAGGTAAATCCGATTCCGGCAGTTGCGTCCTGCGTGTTTGTTCCCTGGCTGAAAGTGCCGGCGCCGACGTTGAAAAAGAAAAGCTCGGGATTACCGTCCGTATTGCCCACGCCGGGAACAAGATTGCGCGTCGAGATAAAAGCGATGATGTTTCCGTTGTCGCTGATCGCCGGCTCACGGTTATCGTCAGCGAAGAACGGCGACTTGGCGCCAGTGGTTGCCGTCGGCGGTGCGCCTGCTGTCGGCAGGCGGCTCGCACCGGTATTCGTGACCTGCGTGAACGTGCCGGCAGCTAAATCTGAAACCGGCAGATCCGTTCCGAGTGTCAAGTCGACGTCGACGACCGCGGGTATGCGATAGATCCAAATCTCGGTGTTGGCGTCCTGGGCCAGCGTGCCTTCGGCGCCGTCAAAATTTGCCGGGTTGGGCGCGTTTGAACTGAAGACGATCGTGTAGAAACGCTGACCTTCGACCAACTGCGGCGCGAGCGAAATCATCGGCGTCCGGTTAACGATCTCGATCTTGATTTGCGTTGGATCGGCGGGTACTGGCGTTGGAGTCGGGGTCGGCGTCGGACTCGCGGAGGGCGTCGGCGTCGGACTTGGCGTTGGTGTCGGCGACGGGGTCGGAGTCGGATTCGGAACGTTCTTCGTGTTTGTAATCTGGAAAATGCGCCGCTGCGCGTAATCGTAGAGGAAGATTTCGCGGTTCCCGTCGGCGTTGTTTCTACTGTCTCTCATCTTTTCCGTCGACAGGTCGGCATTCGAAGCAAAGACTGCGAACCGGCCGTTGGCGGTCATGTCCCCGAGAGAGGTCGTGAAAAAGTTGTTCGGAGTCTGAGTGATTTGAACAGTGAAAGGATCGGGCGTCGGCGTTGTCGTTTGGGCCGCGACGGAGGCAAGCGACCCGGCGGCAAAAATACAGATGATACTGGCGCACAAAAACCAGAAAACTTGCTTCACGAAATCCTCCGCGATAAAGACGTAGATAACAACAGATTAGGTGCCCTCGGGGAGCTGAAGAGCGGTCATTCTAAGCAGAACCCGAGGGGTATCGCAAGCATCTGTGCAATCCGCGGATTCTGTGGTCAAATCAGCACCGTGACGAAAAGAGCGCTGATTACCGGCATCACCGGCCAGGATGGTAGTTATCTGGCCGAATACTTACTCGGTTTGGGCTACGAAGTGCATGGCCTGGTTCGGCGAGTGGCCCTGGAAACACCGGAAACAAGGTTCAGCCGTATTGCCCACCTTTTGGACCGGGTCGCGTTACATCCGGCAAGTCTTGAAAGTTACGCCAGCATCTTCCACGTACTGAGCAAGTACGATTTTGACGAGTGTTATCACCTGGCGGCCCAGAGTTTCGTGGCGGAAAGCTTCGCTGACGGCTTTTCAACGATGAATATGAACATCAATGGGACGCATCACGTGCTCGCCGCGTTGCGCGAGGTGCGGCCCGAATGCCGATTTTATTTTGCCGGTTCGAGCGAGATGTTTGGCAACGCCACCGAAGTGCCGCAACAAGAGACGACGCCTTTTCAGCCGCGCAGCCCTTACGGAATCAGCAAACTCGCCGGGTTTCACCTGACCAGAAACTACCGGGACGCTTATGGTCTTTACTGTCTCAGCGGGATTCTGTTCAACCACGAGAGCCCGCGGCGCGGGTTGGAGTTTGTGACGCGGAAAACAACCAGTACGGTCGCGCGCATCAAGGCCGGTCTCGCCTCGGAGCTGCGACTCGGAAATCTCGACGCCCGCCGCGACTGGGGCCACGCCGTGGATTACGTGCGCGCGATGCACGCGATGTTACAGCAGCGCGAACCGGACGATTTCGTCATTGCCACGGGCGAGACGCACAGCGTTCGCGAGCTGTGCAAGATTGCTTTTGCCGCCGTGGACCTTGATTGGCGTGAATTTGTGAAGGTCGACGACCGCTACTACCGCCCGAGTGAAACGGACCAGTTGATCGGCGATGCAGCGAAAGCGCGGCGCGTGTTGGAATGGGAACCGACGTACACGTTTCAGGAGCTGATCAAAGAGATGGTTGCTTCGGATCTCGCTGCTGCTAACCAGCAAAACTAAAACCATCCACGGATTACGCAGAATCTGCGAAATCTATGGATGGCTTTGTTAAAATCCTGCACTATGCCGCCAGCCTTACGCGTCGAGAGTGTTTCCAAGCAGTACCGGATCTACGACCGGCCCGTCGATCGACTTAAAGAATCTCTCACCCGCGGGCGCTGGAAGACGCACCGCGAATTCTGGGCGCTGCACGACATCAGTTTCGAAATCGAAGCCGGCACAACAACCGGAATCATTGGTCCAAACGGCTCCGGCAAATCCACGCTGCTGCAAATCATCACCGGCACGCTCGAACCCACGCACGGCACGGTCTGGCACGAAGGCCGCATCGCGGCGCTGCTCGAGCTCGGTGCGGGTTTCAATCCGGAGTTCACCGGCATTGAAAACATCTTCATGAACGCGTCGCTGCTTGGTTTGTCGAAAGCGGAAACGGAAGCGTTGCTGCCGGAGATCGCGAGTTTTGCGGAGATTGGCGAGTTCATTCACCAGCCGTTGAAGACGTATTCGAGCGGCATGTACATCCGGCTCGCGTTCGCAACCGCGATTGCGGTTTCGCCTGAGATACTGATCATCGACGAGGCGTTGTCGGTCGGCGACGCGGTGTTTCAGCATCGTTGCACGCGCCGGATCAAGGAGATGCAGGAGGCGGGAACGACGATCCTGTTTGTGTCGCACGATCCCGGTGCGATTCGCGCGCTGTGTTCACGTGCGATTCTTTTGAACGGCGGGCGCATGGAAGCAGACGGCGCGCCGGCGGACGTGCTGGATCGTTATCAGAAAGTGATCATGGCGGCGGAGGCTGCGTATGCCGAGGCGCAGCTTGGCCTGGCGCCGGGGGACCCGCCGGTGGTGGCTGCGGCCTCCGAAGATTCTGAAGTGACGCCGCAGTTTACTTTCCGCCACGGCGACGGTAGTGCCGAGATCCTGCGCGTGGATCTTCTCGACGCATCACGGCGTCCGATCACGATGGTCGAGACGGGCCAACTCGTGCACCTGCGCGTGCGCGTTGTCTTTCACGAAGATCTCGAAGACCCGGTCTATGGTTTTGTGATTCGCAATCGGCACGGCATCAACCTCTACGGAACAAACACGAAGGTCCAGGGAATAAA
>DASUOZ010000598.1:0-7104 GCA_036276375.1 Pyrinomonadaceae bacterium
GTGAATCTTCGTGCGTACGACGCAACTGAGATTGATCGCTTTGTTGCGCAACTCCGTTTCTTCACGCGAACTCATTCCCTTGATCGCTTGTTCGAGCTTCAGGTTCTCGCTCGTGTTTGGGCTGACAAAGCCGTAAGCAACCGACGTGTGATCCTGTTGTGCGAAAACCGCGCTGGACCACGCGAGGACCAGCAGGAGTAACAGCGAGCGGGAAGTAGTTCGCTTAACGAATTTCATATTTCGGTGAGTCTACAGTACAATGCGCCAACCTTAAATCCTCATCATCAAGGAGACAACTTAATGCGACGAAGATCCCTCACCGAACTAGCCAGTAATCCTGACTTGATCTCGGGAGTTTATAACTATTGCGATCGTTGGTGTGAACGCTGTCCGTTGACCTCGCGCTGCCTCGTCTATGCGACGGAGCAGGTGGGCCACGACGGTTCACCCGAAAGCAACGACACTCGCAACGAAGCTTTTTGGCACAAGCTCAGTTCCATTCTGCTGGAAACGCAGGGGATGATTTCTGAATGGGCCAGGGAAGCGGGTCTCGACCTCACGCAAGTTCCGGAAGAAGAAGTAAAGAGTCGGAAGCGACGCCGACAAATGGTCGACAATCATCCGCTCGCGCGCGCGGGTAAGAAATATGCAAACAACGCGAGCGACTGGTTTCGTAACTTCGATCACCCCGACCAAAACGGGCAAGCAGGGCAACTCGAGGATGCGCGCGAAGTGATTCAGTGGTATCAGTATCAAATCGCGGTGAAGCTCATGCGCGCGGTTTCGTGTCGCAGCGACGGTTGGGAAGACGAGCCGGAAATGGCCGATTTCCCTAAGGATTCTGACGGATCTGCGAAAGTGGCGTTGATCGGCATCGATCGTTCGATCGCCGCCTGGCGTTGGCTGCAACTCTGTCAGCCGGAGCGCTTGGAATCCATCGTGCCGCTGATTTTGCAGCTCGAACGACTGCGCCAGCGAGTGGAAAAGACGTTTCCGGAAGCGCGGAATTTCGTGCGCCCCGGATTCGACGAAGTGCTCGGCGTGGCGCAATAGGCGCGGGCTGACTTCCGAGAGAGGAACCGATTGTGATGACGGATGAAAACTGTCTGTTTTGTCGCATTGTGTCTGGAGAAGTTTCGGCGGTCGTGGTTTTTGAAGACGACGACACGCTCGCCTTTCTCGATCACCGGCCGTTGTTTCCGGGACACACGTTGCTCGTGCCGCGCGACCATTACGAAACACTGACGGATTTGCCGGCAAAACAAGTCGGTCCTCTCTTCAACAATGCGCAACTACTCGCGCGCGCCGTTGAATCCGCGATGGAAGCGGAAGGGACTTTTGTGGCGATGAATAATCGCGTCAGTCAAAGTGTGCCGCACCTGCACATTCACGTGGTGCCGCGCCGGCGCAAGGATGGTTTGAAAGGTTTTTTCTGGCCGCGAACGAAATACAAAACGCCCGAAGAGATGGAAGTCGTGCACAAAAAAATCGTCGAGAAAATAAAACGCACAAAAATTTGATCTAAAACCAACTTAGGAGTATAACTCTCCCTGTCGCGAGGGTTGCGGCTCTCGAGACTGACAAAGGGATCGGCAATCGGTGCGGTGACGCCCGAGCGAGAGGATTAACGAGCGGTTGTTAATTCTAGTGACGCCCAAGTCAGAACCGAAAGGTTCAGCTAGAGAAGGTTGCGAGACTTTCTCGAGCCATTCGGATAAAAACGAGTGGCACCCTAAGGCAAGGACCCGCCGAGGGGAGCGAAGCGGCTCAGCGAAAGTTGAGCTTCGTTGCCGAAGCGTAATCGGCGGTGGAGGAAAAGCCACCAAAACAAAAACCTAACGGCACCACGTTCTTCGGAACGTGAGATATGTGAAAACATTTCAAGTGCTGACCGGAGGTTAAACTGACCGCCAGTTGATCACCGGGATACAAATTCGGCAGCTTGAGCGTGTACATGCTCTCGTTGCCATCTTATAGAGAGCTTCGGCTCTTTGTAAGAAACGGATTGCGCTACTTTCAGCTTGCTGAAGGTAGCGCTTTCCATTTTTAGCGGCTTCGTTTTTTACTGGGCCTCACTTTCCTGTTACTCTACCCCTTCACCCTACAACTGACCGGATCGAATTAACTGAGGAGGACCTGATCCAATGACGGAAGCACGAATGCAAGAAGCCCCCCTAGTCAAACCAGGTACTTTTTGTTGGGTAGAGCTCGGCACCACCAACTCCGAGGCGGCAAAAAGTTTTTATAAAGAACTCTTCGGCTGGGACTATCACGACAGCGACGGTGGTCCAGGCATGGTCTATACGATGATCAGGCTGAATGGAAAGGACGTCGGCGGTCTTTACCAGATGCCCAGCAACATGCTCGAACAGGGAGTCCCGCCACACTGGCTCAACTATATCGCCGTGGCGAATGCCGATGAGGCCACGGCCCAGGCAAAAGCCTCCGGCGGCGCAGTCATGAATGGACCATTTGACGTGATGAACGCAGGACGCATGTCGGTGATCCAGGATCCGACGGGCGGCGTCTTTGCGGTGTGGCAGCCGAAAGAACATGCGGGCGCCGGTGTGTACGGGCAGCTCGGAACATTTTGCTGGCAGGAGCTCGGCACCGGCGACGCCAACAAAGCCCGCGACTTTTACACGACGTTGTTTGGTTGGGCCACGGAACAGTTTCCTGGTCCAATGGAGTACACGGTATTCAAGAACGGCGATCAGGGTGTGGGTGGCATGTATCAGATCACGCCCGAGATGGGGCCGCTCCCGCCGCACTGGCTGACTTACTTCGCTGTTGCGGATTGCGACGCGACCGTGCAGAAGGCCACAGAAAACGGCGGCAGTGTAATGAAACCGGCGGAAGACATTCCGGGTGTCGGACGTTTTGCAATTCTGCTCGATCCCGCGTCGGCAGTCTTCGCGATACTGAAACCTGCGCCGCAAGCGTAAGGTTGTTCAATCCCTAACTCACGATTTTTGAGGGGCGGCACTTTTTTGGGCCGCCCCCTTGCATGTCAACGTTAATGAAGGCACGTCTCGTCTGGCTCATACTCTGCGTCATCTGGGGATCGACCTGGCTATTTATCAAGCTCGGTCTTGAAAACCTGCCGCCGATCACTTTCGCCGGCATCCGGTTCGTCATCGCCTGCGCCATTCTCTACTTGCTGATCCGCGCGCGTGGAATCGTGCTGCCTGACAACAGGCGCGACTGGGGCCTGCTCGCACTCACAGGCGTGTTGTCGTTTAGTTTCAACTACGGCCTGGTGTTTTGGGGCGAGCAGTACATCTCATCGGGACTCGCCGCGGTCTTGCAGGCAACGCTTCCGGCATTCGGGCTCGTGATCGCACACTTTCATCTGCCGGGCGAACGGATGACGTGGTCCAAGATCTTCGGCGTGGTGCTCGGGTTCTTTGGAGTTGCAGTTGTCTTCTCAAATCAACTGGCGATCGCGGGTGGAAAAGCACTCGCAGGAAGTGTAGCGCTCGTGTTGAGCGCGTTTTTTGCCGCTTACTCGAATGTGTTGGTGAAAGCTTACGGCCGAAAACTGGAACCGGCAGTACTCTCCGGCGGGCAAATGTTTTTTGGTTTGATACCACTGTTGCTGATCGGAATTCCGCTCGAGGGAAATCCGTTTCGCTTTAACTGGACGCCGATGGCGCTGGTGGCGCTTCTTTATCTGGCGGTGGTGGGGTCAGTGATAGCGTTCATGCTGTACTACTGGCTGGTCCAGCACATGGAGGTCACGAAGACGATGTTAATCTCGTTAGTGACGCCGGTGGTGGCAGTGGTGTTGGGAATGGTGGTGCTTGGTGAGGACTTGAGTTGGCGCACCATAGCTGGAGGGATAATGATCATGGTTGGAGTGAGGTTTGTGACGCGTATTTCCTGATCAGTCCGGTGACTACACCTTGAATTTGGATTCGCTCGGGAGTCTTGATGAAGATCGGTTTGAACTGTGGGTTTGCCGGCTCGAGACGAATAAAGTCCGGCTCACGATAAAACTTCTTCACGGTCGCGTAATTCCCATCGATGAGCGCGACCACCATCTGCCCGTTATCGGCGGTCTTTTGTGACGTGACGATAATGATGTCTCCGTCCTGAATATTTTCTTCAATCATCGAGTCGCCGCGCACCCGCAGGGCAAAGGTGCGCCCGCGTCCCTGGAGATCACCGGGCACTGAGATCGTGTCGTGACTGAGAATCGCTTCGATCGGCTGGCCGGCGGCGACGGTGCCGAGCAAGGGAATCTCACCGCGGTCTTCGTCTTCGGCAACCGGTTGTTTGGCGATCTGAATTCCGCGGCTGATATTAGGCGTCTTTTTGATCAGCCCCTCACGTTCAAGAGCGGTTAGAATACCGTGAACACTGGCTGACGAACTAATCTGAAAATGTTTACCGATCTCCGCGATGGTGGGTGGCTCATCATTTGATTCGATGTAACGTTTGATAAATTCAAAAACCCTGCGTTGCTTGGCTGTTATTGGCATTTCCCATTTCCTCCAGCGTTTTTCGCTCGCTTCGCCCGGTCAACCGAAAAGAGGTCGAAAATAGATTTTCATTGACAGCCGAAAATCGTGCGAATATTCTCGAACAAATGCGACGCGACGTCAAGAACTTTCTTTTACACCGTGGCTTTAGCCCGGTGATCTTGTTGCGCCGCCTCACGTCATCCGGGATCCGTCGGACAGTTCCGGATGGTGGCCACTTGAAAACCACTCACCGGGCTAAACCCACGGTGTGCAGAAGGCGGTTTACTTGATCACGCGAGCGAGTTTTTTGAGGTCGTCGACGAAGTGTCGATATTCGAGTTGCCGGGTTTCATCATCCGGCGCGCGCAGGATAGAGGAGGGATGAACGGTAGCCATCACGTAAGGGGCGAGGGTTGAGGCGAGAAATTCGCCGCGTTGTTTGGTGACGCGAAACTGTGGACCGATCAGAGACTGGGCAGCGGTCGCACCGAGCGCGACGATCACGTCGGGTTTGATGAGCGCGAGCTCCGCTTCGAGCCAGGGACGGCAGGCGGCAATCTGGGTAGCGTTGGGTTTTTTGTGAATACGGCGTTTGCCGCGCGGTTCCCATTTGAAGTGTTTGACAACATTGGTGACGTAAGTTTGTTTGCGATCGACACCTGCTTCCTCGAGCGCACTGTCGAACAAACGGCCGGCGGGACCGACAAAGGGTTTACCTGTGAGGTCCTCTTCGTTGCCGGGTTGTTCGCCGACAAACATTACGCGAGCCCGGCGGCCCCCTTCACCGAAAACGGTTTGCGTTCCTTTCTCCCAAAGATCGCAAGCCTTGCAACCGGCGGCGGCATTCTTTAGCGCAGTGAGTGTCGGCCGCGCCGGAATCAGATCGTTGGCCGCGCTGTCAGCAGCTTTGCGTGTGGGCATACGTTACATATAACCATGAGCAGTGCATTATCAAAAGCTGAGATCGAATCGGACATTGCCGCGCGTTTTGGCGATGCTTTCCGGCTTCACGAGAAAGCGGCTCCGGAAACTCTCTCCACCGGCATTGCCGAAGTGGATGCCTTAACAGGCGGCATTCCGCGCGGCGCCATCACGGAAATTTTTGGACCAAAATCGTCAGGACGCACGAGCCTGCTTTATTCAGCGCTGGCTTATGCGACTGCGCAGAACGAGATCTGCGCGCTGGTGGACACAAACGACGTGTTTGCGCCGGCAGCCGCGGCGGCAGCGGGCGTAGATTTCGAGCGTTTGCTGTGGGTGCGTTGCGCCGCGAATCTCGAGCATGCTTTTAAGGCGACCGATCTGTTGTTGCATGCCGGCGGGTTTGGTTTGGTCATCCTTGATATTGGTGACGTCGCGGGCAAGGATGCACGCCGGATCATCACCTCCTGGTGGTATCGCTTTCGCCGCAGTGTCGAAAATAGACCCACCTCAATTCTGGTGATCTCCGAAGAAGCGTGTACGCGTTCATGCGCGGCGCTGACGCTCGAGCTGCACGGCACGGGCGAGTGGTCGCGCACGCTCGTTACGCACGGAAATCTTTTGCGTTTCAATACGGTCAGAGTTAATCGTTGCCGCCCCCTGGCGCCGGTTTCGAACGAGAGTCAATTTAGAGCCCGAGCCGTCTCATAATCCACGATCATGTTTGCTTGTATTTACAACGCGGAACTCGACCCGGACCTGTCTCTAACGGACTTTGCGTATGCATTTTCGCCCGTGGTTGAGGAGACGAAACCGGGTACGGTCGTGATCGACGTCGATGGTTGCGACTTGTTGTTTGGTTCGGCTTATCAGTTGGCGCAGGAAGTATCTCGCCGAGCGAAACAACCGCCGGCGAGTGGTGGTCTGGGCACACGGGTCAGTGTGGCGATCGCCGCTAATCCGGATGCCGCCATTCATGCGGCCACTCGCTTGCCGGGAATCACGTTTGTCTCTCCCGGCGAAGAGCTCAGTTGTCTCGGCGAGTTTCCCATAACGCATCTTGCTTATGAGTTGGTGAGCCTCGACGATAAAGCCGCGGCCGAGATCCTGGAAACACTGCGGCTCTGGGGTGTGCGCACGTTTGGAGATTTTGCGTCACTGCCGGCCGTCGGCGTCTCGGAGCGCATGGGCCAGAACGGCGTGCGGTTGCAGCAACTGGCGGCGGGCAAAACCGAACGGCATCTCAAGGTCAAACAACCCGCGCCCGTATTTGCAAATTCACTCGAGCTCGAACACGCGCTCAGCGAACTCGAGCCGCTCTCGTTTATCTTCGCGCGCCTGCTGCACCAGCTCTGCGCCGCTTTGGATTCCTATGCGCTGGCGACGAATGAGTTGCAGGTGCAGTTGCAACTGGAAGATCAGACCGTGCACGAGCGGCGTTTGTCGCTGCCTTACCCGATGCGCGATCACAAAGTGTTTCTGAAGTTGTTGTTGCTCGACGCGGAGATGCATCCGCCGGCGGCTGCCGTAAAGGCAGTTTCAATTGCCTGTGAACCGGTGAAACCGCGTGTGTTGCAGAACGGATTGTTTGTGCCGCTGGCGCCGGCGCCTGACAAATTGGAGCTCACGCTTGCGCGAATCGCAAAGCTGGTTGGTGAAGAGAACCTCGGCTCACCTGCGTTGATCGACACGCATCGACCGGACGCCTTCACCGTTA
>DASUOZ010000599.1:0-3751 GCA_036276375.1 Pyrinomonadaceae bacterium
TCCGAGGGTGGATAGAATTTCGATCCGATCAAAAGCAGGATTTCTTTAGAACTTCTCGGTAATTGTCAGCCCGTCCTGCGCTAGTTTCCAATCAAGTACTTCCACACCATCTTCCGCCGCCAGCGCAGCTTCAACATCCGCACGGCGCCCGGCCGCACAGAAAAACGCAATACATCCACCACCACCAGCGCCGCAAACTTTCGCTGCTTCCGCGCCGTTCGCCAGCGCCTTCTGCACCAACATGTCCATCTGCGGCGTCGTGATCGTCGGCGCGAGTCGTTTACGGATCGGATAAGCCTGCTTCATCACCGCGGCCACACGGTCCCAGTCGTCCGCCAAAAGCGCCTCCCGCATGTTCCGCGCGGAATCGCGAATCCCATCGAACAGTTCAAACAACTCCGGATCGCCGTCGATGTGACGCTTGTAAACTTCCCAATTGTTAATCCCGGAAAGCCGCGGCTCGCCCGTGTAACAGATCGCAATCCGCCGCTCCAACTCCTCGTAATTGATGTCGAGAGCTTCGCGCTCCATCCCATCCGCACGAAAATGCACGCACGAAACCGAACCATAAAGCGGAGGAAAGTAATCCTGAAAACCAGCCGGCACTCTAATCACGGTCGACTCAACATTCGCCGCGATCCTTACAAACTTCCGTTCCTCGTAACGATTCCCAACGAGTCGATTCAACGCGCCGATACAAGCAATGGCCAACGCCGACGAACCACCTAATCCCGCGCCCGCAGGCACCGTGCTCTCCGCGACGAGATGAAAGCCCGTAGTCGGTTTAAAGAAGTGGACCAGCTTTGAAATCAACTCCAGCCGCTCTTCAAGCAACAGATCCTCGATCGCGGAAAGATGAGTTTCAAACGAGACTTTCCGATCGCGCGACTCGAGCACGATGCGTCCATCGTCATTCGTCTCAATCCGGCAACGCGCATAAAGTGAAAGCGCAAAATTGACTGTCGTAGCGCCGGGATGAAAAAGATAAAGCGGCCAGATGTCGATAGTGCCGCCTTCAAGATCCACTCGGGGAGGTGCTGAAGATTCTATGATCATTGTTGATTTTCGATGGCCAATTGCCGAGTGTGCGAAATTAACAACTTCGATTGCGTGTTGCAAATCAGCAATCGAAAATCGCAAATCGACAATATCTTAGTCGCCATCCCCTTCTCGTTTTGCCACGCGTTTCTTCTCCTCGCCGCGATGACTAAAAGGGATGTGCTCCTGAATTTCCTCTCGCAAGTCGTGCAACTTCTCGGCGGCTGCGTGTTCCAACTCCCGCACGCGCTCCGGATCCGCTTCCTCCACTTTCGGCGACAGCCAAAAGCGTTCGGCGAGATAAAAAGCAGCGATGCCGAGCACCACGATCACCAGCAGCACTTTGCCGAGCCGCTGGAAGTCGCCAATCAAACCCATCACCGCGCCACTGAAGAAATAACCCGCACCCGAGAGAATCGAGACCCACAAAAAACAACTAAAGAACGAAACGATCGAAAAGCGCAGATAAGGCATGTGCCCGACGCCGTAAAAGACACACGCAGCCCACCGCAAACCATATATGTACTTCGATAGAAAAATTGATAACACGCCAAACTTATTCGTCAGCCGTTCCAACCTCGGCTTCGCCGCGCGGTAGAAACGAAACTGTTTCACACCCTCGCAGAAGCCGCGGCCGGCGAAATAAGCAATGTTGTCACTCAAACACCCGCCCAGCGTTCCCCAAATTAAAACCTGCAAGAAACTGTACTCGCCAAAAAACCCGCTGTGGGCCAACACTCCGGCAATCAGGAGAGTGATGTCGCCCTCGAGCATGACCAAAATGAACACCGCGTAGAGCCCGTACTGAAATATGAAGTCGTACAGAAATTCGAGGTGCATGAAGAAACCAGGGCTATTAAACTCAAATCCGAGAAAGCCTGGGAGCAGAGATCAGCCGGCGGGTCAAAGAATAAACTGGAGGGGACATTGTTGACTACTGTTCTGTTTCCTCATGTGCCGGCGGCTTCACCACCAACACGGGACACGGCGCGTGACGCACAACGGATTCAGCCGTAGAACCGAAGAGAATCCGACCCAAACCCGTGCGGCCGTGCGACGAGATCACGATCAGGTCAACATTCCTTTCCGCGGCCACGCGCACGATTTCCGAAGCCGCCTCGCCGTGCGCCACCAACTCTTCAATTTCGAGACCGGAACACTCGTCGCATTCCGCCAGTTTCGGCAGTTCGCGTTCCGCCGAGTCTTCCAGTTGCTCGGTGATGTCGGCGATTGGCAGCGGCTCCGTCATGCCGGAATACCCGACGGTCGGCACAATTGGTTCAATTACATTCACGCAAATAATGGAGGCCTTAAACGTCCGAGCGAGCGACGCGGCATAGGAGAGAGCGTAGTTGCCGCACTCGCTGAAATCAGTCGGCAAAAGAATGGTGCGAATCTGCATGCTCGTCTCCGCCACAAAGAGGCGCCTGAAGCACAAGAGAGTTTTTCAAGAGTCATTTTCAAGGCTGCGTGGTCCTGTTCTGCAACGTGCCTTGTGCCTCTTGTGCCTTTTTGTGGCACAATTCTACCCCCAGGCTTGTTGATATGACTACTCCGAGAAAGAACTTCATCGGGATCAATGTCTCGGGCTCGCTGATTCGCGCCGCGTTAGTGGACGAGCACGGCCGCGTAATCGAGCGTGTCGAAACCCAGGTTTCGTCAGAGAACATCGTTCCGCAACTCGCCACGATCGCCGGCGATTTGCGGCCCGCACTCGGAACTGTCGCGGCTCTCGGTGTCGCCCTTCCGGGCCTGGTCAATCGCCAAACCGACCGCGTCGTCGATCCACGCGGCATGCCGGCATTAATGGTTGAAGACCTCCACGGCGAACTAACGCGGGCCACCGGCTTGCGCGTCGAAATCGAAAACGACGCGAATGCCGCCGCGTACGGTGAGTTCAAAGTCGGTGCAGGCCGCGGAAGTAGTAATCTTTTTTACATTATGATCGGCGACGGCATCGGCGGCGCGATCATTCTGGACGGCAAACTTTGGACCGGCGCGTCCGGATTTGCTGGCGAAGTTGGTCACATCACCATCGATTCCGAAGGGCTCGAATGCGTTTGCGGCAATACCGGCTGCCTGGAAACCCTGGCTTCCGCGCCGAGTATCGTCCGGCGGGCCCGGGAACGACTGAATCGCGATTCGACGTCATCTTTGTCGCGTCTGGCGTTCAACAAAAACTTCACGGCGGCGGATTTAGCACATGAAGCGCGCGAAGGCGACGATTTCGCAGCGATGATGATCGAACGCACCGGCAGATACATCGGAACGGGCGTCGCCAGCGTGATCAACCTGCTCAACATCGAGCGTATCGTGCTCGGCGGCGGCGTAATGGACGCCGGACCATTAATCCTCAACCCCATCATCCACGAAGTCAGACGACGCGCGTTTCAACCGTGTTTTGAAGCCACCCAAATCGTCATCGCCGAGCTCGGCGCGGACGCCGCCCCCATCGGTGCGGCCATGCTGGCCCGTGACGCCGAACAAAACTAAGTCTCACAGTTCTGTGGCCCAATTTGAATTTCCTGATCTATTTGGTAAAGTGCGTGCTTTCCAATGCCACAGATCTTCCACCACAGCACTAATGCTTTAGCGAAGATTACTATCTACGGCGCAGTCTTTATCATCATCGCGCTGTTATGGGTGGCGGTCGAACTCAATCGTTCCTCCTGGAACACGGGCCAGTGGGTCGAACGACAGCAACCGGTTCAAT
>DASUOZ010000600.1:0-4932 GCA_036276375.1 Pyrinomonadaceae bacterium
GCGACTTGGTATTTAGCGCTTTGAACTTGGTACTTTGTGCTTTGTGAAAAGCAAAGAACAAAGAGCAAAGCACAAAGCTCAAAAGGTCTTTGAACGAGATCACGGGGCGGTGGTGATGGCTGCGCCTTTGGGGGGCATGGGCGCGCCCCATCGCCCCGTGCTGCTAGAAGAGACAGTGAAGTTCCTCGTTCCTGAACGAGGAGGTCTCTTTGTTGACTGCACGGTTGGACTTGGCGGACACAGTGAAGCGATTCTGAATTCCTCTGAACGTACTCGTGTCATCGGGATGGACCTCGACCCGGCGGCGCTCGCGTACTCGCGACAACGACTCGCTTCCTACGGCGACAGATTTCGCGCTTACCAGGCCAACTTTCGCGAACTAGCAGAGGTGTTGAAGCGCGCCGGCGAACGCGAACCCGCAGGGATACTCGTCGACCTCGGGGTTTCTTCACTACAGTTCGATTCCCCCGAGCGCGGTTTCAGTTTTCGCTACGACGCTCCATTGGACATGCGCATGGACCCGACGAGTGGAGCTACCGCGGCCGATCTTCTTCAGCAACTTCCTGAATCGGAAATTGCCAGAATCATTTTTGAATTCGGCGAAGAGCGATTCTCCCGGCGTATTGCTCGTCGCATCGTCGCCAGACGTGACCAAGGGACGCCGGTAACGACCACCAAGGAACTGGCGGATCTCGTGGCGTCGGCGGTTGGTGGTGGCAAACGGCAGCAAATTCATCCGGCGACGCGCACGTTTCAGGCGTTGCGCATCGCCGTTAATCACGAGCTTGAAGGGTTAGGTAGTTTTGTTGAGTTGGCAGTCGATCTTTTAGCACCCGATGGCCGCTTTGTGGGAATCAGTTTCCACTCGCTCGAGGATCGGATCCTCAAACAGGAGTTGCGACGGCTATCAGGCCACTGTCAATGTCCGCCACGTTTGCCGGTTTGTTCGTGCGGGGCGAGAGCAGTAGTTGAAGTCCTGACTCGCCGTCCGGTAGCGCCGAGCGCTCGCGAGATTGAGGAGAACCCGCGAGCACGCAGCGCAAAACTCCGAGCAGCCCGCAAACTCGTCGCCCAGTGACGCGTGCGATGCAAAGACAGAAACTCCCGACGACTTAAACAAGGGGTAGCAAACATGAAACGATTTCCCGAGCACCAGCTTAACGCGAAGGTTCGCCGCACACGCGACGTGACAGCGCTCTCCCGTTTGGCGCTGCTGTTGTTCTGCGGTCTGGTTTTAGCAGGCGGGTTTGTTTTTGCCGCCAAGCAACACTTCGCTGCCGTCCAGTACGGTTATCAGAACGAACATCTCCGCAGCGAGCGCAAGCGACTGCTGGAAGAAAACCAGCGACTCGCTCTGGATAAAGAACGTGCGACGGCGCCTGACAAGCTGGAGCCCGCCGCTCGGCGCTTGGGATTAAAGCCGGCGAGGCCGGGCCAGATCGCCACTCTTGCTGGTCCCGTCAATCCGCCGCAAAAGCGCAAAGACGAAAAGGAGGTTGCGCGAACTAAAAACTAAATCACTGGGCGCGCCGGGCGCCCTCGTAAAAAGTTTCAGCACAATCTGACGCGTCCTCATCACGCTCCAGTTAAGAAGGGATTCAAGTAGGTGATGTTGGCACGCCTCGTCGCCCAATCAAAATCCAGGCCCGATGTCTCGCTCAGCCGCGCGCTTTTTGTCGCGGCTTTTATTGGCTTTTGGATGCTGGTCGTTTGCGCGAGGCTCGTTTACTTACAGTTCTCGCAACACGAAGGACTCGCCAACCGCGCCCGGCAACAGCAACAGAACGCCATCGAGACCAGTCCACAACGCGGCGAACTACTCGACCGCCAGGGTCGCCAACTCGCGCGCAGCGTGCAAACGGTTTCGCTGTTTCTCGATCCTGACGGTCTCGACGCCGGCCAACTCGACTGCACCGCGCAGCAGCTCTCGCAATCACTCGGGTTGAAATACAACGAACTGCTCGCGGAGTTTCGCGCAGCACAGGACGGCGGGCGAAGGTTTATCTGGATCGCACGCCGGCTTGATGCGGACTTGGGCAACAAACTCGTGGCGATGAACCTGCCCGGTTTGCAGTCTGTTCTCGAACCGAAGCGTTATTACCCGAATGGACCACTCGCAGCGCACGTCCTCGGTTACGTCGGGCTCGACGGCGAAGGCCTCGGCGGACTCGAGCGTTCTTACAACTCCAGGATCGCAGGTGAGCCGGGCCAACTGTTTCTGGAAAAAGACGCGAACGGCAAACCGTACGAGAGCTACGAGATCGCTTCGCAGCCGGGACAAACTGTCGTACTCACGATCGATCAGTCGATTCAGTATCAGGCAGAGCAGGCGCTGAACAACGCGGTGAAGAGCTCGCGTGCGAAGTCGGGAACGGTGATCGTGCTCGATCCTCGCAACGGGGAGATTCTCGCGCTTGCGAATGCTCCGACGTTCGATCCAAACCAGGTTGCGGCCTCGTCAGCAGAGACAAGATCAAACTGGGCGTTGCAGAACATCTACGAACCCGGTTCAACGTTCAAAGTCGTCGCGTTCTCGGCGGCGCTGGAAATGAAACGCGCGCGAGTCGAGGACCTGATCGATTGCCAGATGGGCGCGATCACAGTTGCCGGTCGCGTGGTCCACGATCACAAGCCGTTCGGTACGTTGACGATCTCTGAGGCACTCGCGAAGTCGAGCAACGTTGCCGCGATCAAACTCGGCATCCGCGTCGGCGATCCGGGGATGTACGACTACATCACGCGCTTCGGCTTCGGATCGAAAACTGGAATTGAACTGCCGGGTGAAACAGCGGGACTGTTGCGGAAGGTCGAACGCTGGCAGCCTTCGTCGATCGGATCGATCGCGATCGGCCAGGAAATCGGTGTTACGCCGGTGCAGATGGTCGCTGCGTTTGGCGCACTTGCGAACAATGGCGTGCGCGTGGCGCCGCACATCATTCGTGAAGTTCGCAACGAAGCGGGCGCGGTTGTTTACCAACCGCAGCCGGAACAGCGGCGAGTGATCGGTTCCGAAGTCGCGATCGCGTTGCGTGGAATGCTCGAAGGCGTCACGTTGCGCGGTACCGCGAAGCAGGCTCAGTTGGATGGCTACTCAGCCGCCGGCAAGACGGGAACCGCGCAGAAGATCGACCCGAAGACACGCGCTTACTCAGCGACGAAGTTCGTGGCCTCATTCGTGGGGTTTGCGCCCGTTTCAAATCCGCAGGTCGTGATCATCGTGGTGATCGACGAACCCGGTGGCGCTTATCACGGCGGTGACGTCGCCGCGCCGATCTTTCGCGAAGTTGCCGAACAGATCCTGCCGATTCTCGGCGTGATGCCTGACATCGAAACGAAGTCAGCGCCTGATCTCGTGGCGCAGGTCGACGAGAACCCGGACCGTGCGGCGAAGTTGCGTGAAGAGCAGGCGCGTGCCGAAGAGGAGCGGAAAGCCACGTTGCCGACCGTGGATAGCAACGGAGGCCGCGGCGGCGAAGTTGTTTACGCTGTCGGAACGCGCCGGGCGATGTTGATGCCGGATCTGCGCGGGCGCAGTGTGCGTGATGTGGCGCGGACGGCCGCGCAACTCGGTTTGCAATTTGAAGCGCGTGGCGAGGGGCGAGCGCTCAAGCAGAGTCCGACCGCCGGCAGTGAAGTGAACACAGGTCAGACCATTTACGTGGATTTCGGGAGATCTCAATGAACTCCGTGGCAGATGAAGAGATGCTGGAAAATGACGTACACTACGGCATCGTTGATTGCAGACGACGACTACGCAGTCAGCGTTCAACCCTCCGGCAAAATCGTTCCCCCAAATACGATGTGGATGAACCGTCGCCGGATTCGGCGACGTTGCTGCTTGAGAGGCGAGAAGAGGCCGTAATCACGTGAACGTTCGAGAGGCAGCAGTTTTGATGGGCGCGGATATGACGAACATAAGCGCCCCGATGTTTGACAACAAAATCACCGGCTTTTCGATTGACTCGCGCTCTGCCGGCGCGGGCGAGCTCTTTTTTGCGTTGTCGCAGCAAGACTACACCCGCGCCGGTTTTAATGGTGAGTTTGTCGATGCGCATCGTTTTATCGGCGACGCGTTTCAGCAGGGTGCGATCGCAGCGGTGGCGCGCGCCGATCGCGTCAATGGCAATCCGGAATTAGAGGCAATGCGCGATCGACTGGTTTTGGTTGAGGACGCGATCGCCGCGTTGCAGCAACTTGCGCATCGTGTTTACGAAGCGTGGAACCGGCCCGTAGTGGCAATCACGGGCAGCGCCGGCAAGACTACGGCGAAAGAGTTGACGGCTCACGTGCTGCAGTCTGCCGGTCATCGCGTGCTGAAAAGTGAGCGCAACTACAACAACGGGCTCGGTCTGCCGTTGTCTGTGTTACGAATGGTGAGCGAAGGGAATTCGCCGGACCAGTTTGATCTGGCGGTGCTGGAAATGGGCATGTCGTCGCCGACGCATGAGATCCAGCGACTGTGTCGCATCACGCCGCCCGACGTCGGCGTTGAGTTGATGGTTGCGCCCGTTCATCTCGAGTACCTCGGCACGATCGAGAACGTCGCGGCGGCGAAAGCGGAGCTGATCGAAGGTTTGAAACCGAGCGGGACGGCCATCCTGAACGCGGATGACGCGTTAGTCATGAAGATGCGGGAGAAACACGCGGGCAAAACGTTGACGTTTGGCATTGCGAACCGGGCGGACGTTTCCGCCGCGGACATCGACACGCGACGTTTGGGAAAAGTTCGCTTTCGTTTGTTGACGCCAAGTGGAGAAGCGCCGGCCGAGTTGTCGATGAGTGGACATCACAACTTGAGCAACGCGCTGGCGGCGGCGACGGTCGGCGTCGCGTTTGGTCTTTCGGCTGAGATGATCGCGAGTGCGTTGGGTTCGGCGCGGCCGCCGAAAATGCGTGGGGAAATTGTTGATTTCGCGGCCGGTTTTACTGTTA
>DASUOZ010000601.1:0-4687 GCA_036276375.1 Pyrinomonadaceae bacterium
ACGACGCTGAAGATCGCGGTATTGGCGCCAATTCCAAGCGCGAGCGTGAGCACCGCCACGGCCGTAAAACCCGGGCGTTTCCACAATCCGCGCACACCATAGCGGATATCCTTAAGTAGAGTTTCCATAACAACTTGCTAACACCGCACAACCATGAAATGTGACCTGAGTTATAGCCACGGACTTACACGGACGAACACGGACTGACTGTGGCCTTACTCATAGCGGAGCGCCGTCAAAGGGTCGACTTTCGTTGCTCTGCGCGCGGGGATCAAGCACGCGATCAACGCCACCAGGACCAGGCCCAACGCCACTGCCGCAAACGTGATCACATCGAAGGGTTTCACTCCGAACAACAGCGTTTCGAGATAACGAGTGACCGCAACCGCACCGGCCACACCCAGACCCACACCGGCCACGGACAGCAACATCGCGCGTCGCAAAACCAGCCTGAGCACGTCGGCGATCTGCGCACCCAGCGCCATGCGCACACCGATCTCGTGCGTGCGTTGCGTGACGTAGTAAGACGTGATGCCGTAAATGCCGATCATCGCGAGCAACATCGCCACGCCCGCAAACGCAGTCAACAACAACATCGGCACGCGACGCGGCGCCGCCGACGTCGAGACCACGTCGTTCATCGTCTTCAGGTTCCAGATCGCGACGCCCTTGTCTACTGATCCGATCGCTTCGCGCACCGCTCCCGCGACCGCCGCGGGCTCGCTGTTCGTGCGTACTACCAACGACAAGCTGCTCCAGTTCGCATCCTGCGCGTAAGGCACGTACATCTGCTGCCCGGCTTCCTTATCGAGCGTAAACTTCGTGTCGCCAACCACGCCCACCACTTCACGCAAAAAGTTTTCATCGCGCCAGATGCTGAAACGGCGTCCAACCGGGCTCTCACCGGGCCATAACTTCCGCGCCATCGTTTCGTTGACGATCACGACTTTCGGCGACTGCGCGTTGTCCTGGTCCGTAAACGTGCGTCCTTCTTTCAGGGGAATGTTGAGCGTGCGGAAGTATTCCGGAGAGACCGTAAGATGCGAGGCGTTGGACGCAGCCTCAGGAGTAGCGGGCCGGCCCTCGAGCAATACTCCGCGACCGAGATTGAACGTGTCGCCACCCAACGGCAGACTCAACACCACGCCCGCAGACTGCACGCCGGGCACTGACCTCACCTGCTCGACGAGTTGCTTGTAGATCTGTGCGCGCGGTTCGCCTTGCTTGTACTTGCCCGGCGGAAGAGTCATACGCAGCGCGAGCACGTTGCTGGAATTGAATCCGGGATCGATCGTGCGCAGATGCATGAAACTCTTGATGAGCAAGCCGGCGCCGGCCAGCAGCACAAACGACAACGCGACTTCGGAAACGATCAGCAAGCTGCCGACTCGATTGCGCGATCCGCCCGGAGATCCGCTTCGTCCACTTTCTTTCAACCTCTCATTCAGATCGATACGCGAAGTTTGCAGTGCCGGCACGAGTCCAAACAAAACACCCGCGAGAATCGTCACGCCAAAAGCAAACGCAAATACTTGCCAGTTGATCGTGATCTCGTCGAAACGCGCGCTGTCCGGCGGGCTGATCGCGATCAGCAACTTGATCAACCAAACGCTCAGCGCGAGTCCCGCCGCGCCACTAACCACAGACAGCAGCAAGCTCTCCGTCAACAGTTGGCGGACAACGCGCCAGCGACTCGCACCCAGCGCGGCTCGCACCGACATCTCTTTCTGCCGGTACGCCGCTCGCGCCAGTAGCAGATTGGCGACGTTCGCACATGCGATCAGCAACACAAACGCCACCGCCCCAAACAACATCAACAACGACGGGCGCAACTCGCCAACCATCCGCTCGCGCAATTCAGTAATTCGCACGCCCCAACCGGAGTTCGTTTGTACATAACTCTGCTCGAGTCGCTGGTTGATCGTGTCCATCTCTGTTTGCGCTTGCGCAATTGACACACCCGGTTTGAGCCGGCTGACAACGTTGAGGTAACGGTTGTCACGCACCTCACGAGCATCCAGCGGGTATGCCGTCCACAGATCGGTATCGGCGGGAAAATCAAAACCGGCAGGCATGATGCCGACGATCGTATTTTTCACGCCGCTCAGCATGACCGTGCTATTTACTACTTCAGGAGCGCCGCCGAAACGTCGTTGCCATAGGCCATAACTAATCACCGTCACAGCGGCGCTTTCGGCTTGAGCGTCGCCCGCGTTGATAGTGCGGCCGCTGGACGGTTGCGCGCGAAACAGCGGAAAGAATTCAGGCGACACGCCCGCGGCGCGCACGCGTTCAGTCTCATCGCCGGTCGCGAGGAAAGCGCCCCACGTAATGAACCCCGCGAGCTGTTCGAACGATTGGCTCTGCTGTTGCCAGTCGACGACGTCGGGCACTGACACGTTGCTCTCTTTGATTCCCAAACGCGGGTTGATGCCTTCGACAATCGCAATCCGCTCCGGGTCCGGAAAATTCAGCGGCCTCAGTAATACGGAGTTGACCACCGTAAACATCGCAGTGGTCGCGCCGATGCCGAGCGCCAGTGTGGAAACAGCAACCAACAGGAAGCCGGGCCGTTTGAGTAACGTGCGAATTGCGTAACGGAGATCTTTGATCATTTCTCTACTCGTTTCTGAGAGCGATGAGCGGATCGACTTTGGTGGCGCGCCGCGACGGCACGTAACAAGCGATCAGCGCGACGCCGACCAACAACCCCGACACCAACACAAACGTCAACGGATCTGTGGCGCTGACGCCGTAGAGCACGCTCGTGATCGCGCGCGTCGCGACGAATGCGCCAAACAGTCCGATCGCGGCGCCGATGATCGTTAACTTCAATCCATGACTGAGCACGAGCTTCAGCACGTCTGACAACTGTGCGCCGAGCGCAAGCCGGATGCCGATCTCGTGTGTGCGCTGTGCGACCGTGTACGACGTAATGCCGTAAATCCCGATCGCCGAAAGCAGCAACGCGACCAGACCGAAGACGCCGAGCACCATCGCCGCGATCTTCGGCGCAAACAGTGCGAGACGCATGTGTTCGGTCAATGTGTTCACGTCGAAAAGCGGCAGGTTTGGATCGAGCGCCCGCACCTCTTTTCGCACCGCGCCCAGCAACGCCTCCGGGTTCCCTTCCGTCCGCACGATCAGAATCCCGGTCGAGTTGTAGTCCTGCGTCATCGGAGCCCAAAAAAACGAACGTGGTTCTTCCGTGATGTTGAAGTATTTGCCGTCGCGCACGACGCCGACGATGCGCATGAATGGACCACTGGCGCTTGAGTCCGAGAACCGTTTTCCGATCGCCTCGGCGCTCGAGCTGAGGTGCGGCAGCAGACGCTTCACGAACGTCTCGTTCACTACCGCAACCTGTTCTGTTTTCGTTTGGTCCGCTTCCGTGAACCCGCGTCCATGGACCAGTGGCGTCCCCATGGCTTCGAAATAACCGGGTCCGGCGCTGGCGTTCATTGAGAGCGGCACGTTCTCGCCGCGCGCTGCGGGTTGGCCCTCGACGAAGACGTTGCGACTGTTGTAGTTCAGACTCAACGGGATATAACTGGCGATGGTCGCCGCTTTGACGCCCGGCAGGTTCTTCACACGTTCCGTCAACTGCCGATGGAACTGCTGTCCGTGCTCCTCGTCATAGCCCTGCAACCCGAGGTCAAACGACATCGTCAACCCGTTCTGCGGATCGAAGCCCGGGTTCATCGTTTGCAGTTGCTGCAAAGTGCGCACGACCAGTCCGGCGCCGATCAGGACCACGAGGGAGATCGCGATCTGCGCCACCACCAGCACGCTGCGCAAACGCGTGCGTGCCGCGCCGCCCTGCGCCGAAGTCTCTCGCAACGCTTGCGAAAGGCCGGGCCGCGTCGCTTGCAACGCGGGGGCAAGACCAAAAACCGCGCCCGCCAAAAGCGAAACCGCCAGTGAGAACAACAACACGCGCCAATCAACTTCCACGTCGAGTGCTAACGGAAAATCAATTGGCGGTTTGAAGGCCAGCAACGCCTGGATGATCCAGAATGCGAGTAACACACCGGCAACACCGCCGAAGAACGAGAGCAACACGCTCTCGGTGAGCAGCTGGCGAATCAAACGCAATCGATTCGCGCCCATCGCCAAACGGATCGCGATCTCGCGCTTTCTGTCAGTGGCGCGCGCGAGCATCAGGCCCGCGAGATTGGTGCAGGTGACGAGCAGCACGAGCGCCACCGCGCCCATCAGCACCCACGTAAAACTCACGACCGCGCCGCGCAGTTCCGGGATAATAAAACCGGCCGGGACGATCTTGACCGACTGTCCTTCGTTTGTGTCGGGATACTCTTTCGCCAGTTGCAGCGCGAGCAGATTGAGTGAGGCTTCTGCCTGGCGCTGGTCCACTCCGGGTTTGAGGCGACCGTTGGCGAAGAAGTTTCGTGTGTTGCGATCTTCAAGCCACGTCGCGCCCGGCTCGACCCATTCCATCATCGCCGCCGGCACCCAAATTTCCGGTGTGTAGACCATCTCGGTGCCTTTGAACCCTTCGGGCGCGATGCCGATCACGCGAAACTGATGATTGTTCAGCAACAAGTCCTTACCAACGAGATCCGGATCGCCGCCGAAGCGTCGTTGCCACGCGTGGTAACTGAGCACCGCAACCGGATGCGAAAGCGGCGTCTTGTCTTCTTCCGGTAGAAACGTGCGGCCCTTGATG
>DASUOZ010000602.1:0-4318 GCA_036276375.1 Pyrinomonadaceae bacterium
TTACGTTGGCCCCGAGAAACTGATTCGCAACTTGCCGTACCTGGAAGTAAAGTTCGGGACCGGCCGGCTTATCCATACCGGCGTTCTTGGTGTCTTCAACCACACCAACGATCGTGCACCACACTTTAGGGTCCTGAAAGCCTGGATTCACACGCCGGCCGATCGGACTGCCCGTCCAAAACCTTTTCGCGAGCGCCTGGTTGACAATCACAACCCGCATCGCGTTAGGGTTGTCGTCCTGCGGCTCAAAGGTGCGCCCCTCCAACAACCGGATCTTCATCGACTTGAAGTAATCGTTGCCAACGATATTCCAGTAGTCGACGTTCTGCGCCGGGCCATCGGGTGTTGGCTGGTAGCCTTCGATCTCGGTGTCGTTAGCGTTGATGCGGCGCAGCGGAGGTAGTCCACTGGCCAGCGAGACAGACTCTACACCGGGAAGACTGGTGAGTTTCTGCTCGAGGTTGTTTACAAACTGAAGGCGTTCGGGATTTTTGTATCTAACTGTAGGCAGATTCAGGCTGAAGCTGACAACGTTTGCCGGGTCGAAGCCGGTTCTAACTTGTTGCAACTTCCAAAAGGCGCGAATCATCAGGCCCGAACCGATCACCAGGATCACCGCGAGGGCAATCTCTGCGACTACGAGGATCTTGCGAAGCGTCTGACCCCCTCCGCGAATCGAGCGTTGCCCGGCGGTGCGAATCCAGTTAGCCAGATTACGTTCACTGACCTGGGCCAGCGGCGCGAGACCAAACAGAAACACGGCCACGATCGCAACGGCGATGGTAAACGCGAGTACGGGAAGACCAACGCCAATCTCTTCAGTGCGCGGCACGCTGTCGGGCGCAAACAACAGCAGGACCTTCAACCCCACGAATGCGAGCGCCACTCCGAGAATCGAAGCGATCACGACCAGTACGAAACCCTCGGCCACGAACTGCCGCACCATTCGCTTCAGACCGGCTCCCAGTGCGAGACGAACCGCAAACTCACGATGACGTGATTCCGCGCGGGCGAGCAACAGGTTCGCAACGTTCACGCACGCGATGAGCAGCACAAAACCCACCGCGGCCATCAGCAGCCACACGGCTTTGCGAGCTGCGCCGACGACGTCTTCGTGCAGACCCAACATGATCACGGGGTGATTTGTAGTGTTAAGTAAATGCTGCGCGCGGCCTTCACTCTTCCAACCGGCCATCAGGCTCGTCATTTCGCTCTGTGCCTGTGCAGCGGTTACACCGGGTTTCAACCTGCCGATCACTGACAGGAAGTGGGAACCACGATTACCGGGATTCGCGGGATCAAACTGGAAAGGCACGACCAGTTCGACCTGATCGTTGCTTCCGGGAGGGAACGCGAACGTGGGCGGCATCACGCCAACAACGGTCGTGCTGGCTGAATTGACCTGAATCTGTTTGCCGATGATGTCGCTGGCGCCGCCAAAACCCTTTTGCCAGAGACCGTGTGAAATGATCGCGACTCTTGGTCCACCGTTGCGATCTTCTTCTTCGCTGAAGTTGCGGCCGAGTTGGGGTTGCACGCCGAGCACGTCAATCAGGCTGCGGGTGATCGCGGCTGAAGTGACTCGCAGTGGCTCACTCTCGGTGCCGACGTTCTGACCGCCCGGCGCCCAGGCGCCGATAGCTTCCCAGGATTGTGCTTCGCGCTGAATGTCGAGGAGTTCGGGAGGCGAGAGCCAGAACTTCTGGAGCTGCATCGTGGGAAATTCGCTATAGACGCGAACGAGTTGACCGGGTTCGCGGTAAGGCAAAGGTCGTAACAGGACGGAGTTGACGACGCTGAAGATCGCCGAATTGGCGCCGATGCCGACCGCCAGCGTCAAAATCGCCACGGCGGTGAAGGCGGGGTTCTTTCTCAGCATGCGAAGCGCGTATTTCAAGTCCTGTAGAAACGTTTGCATGGTTGCAGTCCTCCGGCGGTCTTACGTACGTGGGTCTTTACGTACCTGGCTTTGGCTTGGTTCACCAAATGAAAGCGGTTCTATGGGTTAACACCGCCGTAGTGGGAATGCTGGCAAAGAAAGTGTGCGGGCGCTGCGGTTGCGTTAAACGTGAGTCAATCGCCTGTCAATAATGACAGTGTTTCTCTCGTCATCCGCTAAGTAGGATCGCCCTACAAACCGGAGCGCTTTAACGTTTTCGTCCGGCCGCAGTCGACTGCGAGGATGTTAATGAGATTGCGCCGTCTGCAAGTCAAATTAAAAGGAGTATCCGTATGGAGATAAAGCCGCAGGCGATGGCGATGCCTCAGGACGTCAACACTTTGCCGCAAGGCAAGTACGGGCCGATCTTCCCGAAGTCCCCTGCCTGTCACGGGTTCACGATCATCGCGAAAATCATTCCCGGACGCGAGCCAGTCTTTCATGAGTACGCGCGGAACATCGAGCAGGCCGTTGCCGCTATGCCCAACTCTCTGGCTCCGCTGAAACTGCATTACCTACGGTGGGTGCTGTTCCCAATCGACGGCGTCACGTACTTCATGTACCAGGGAATTTTCGACACCGACTTTGACAAGTACACGGAAGACGCCGTCGCGCTGTTTATCAGTCTCGGTGTGAACACGGTCTTCGAGAACCTCCAGGGATTCCCCGAAGACTGGAAAACGAACCCGGACGCGTTCGTCAGGTTCGTCAGGGAGCACCAGCACCCGAGCTTCCTCGAGTACGCTGAGTACCCGTTTTTTTCCGCCGATGAGGTCAAGAAGGCGCTCGCAGTCAAGATCGCGTTCACCAGCATGTTGGACCAGTTGCAGTGATGCTTGAGTAGTCACTCATAAGCCTAAACGCATCTTCAGAAAATGGAGATTCCATGAGCAACCGGGCGCGTCTCCAGAGACACGGGGCCGGCTTGAGCCGAGCTAAACACGCAAGGGAGTAATCAATGAGCAACGTGGCACGCACGTACAACCAGAATCACGTGCCGAGGAAGTACACGCCCGGCCGGCGCCGCATGAGCATGTATATCGCGTGGAGTTATCCGGCTGAGGCGGGCAGAAATCCGGCCGAGCTCGACAATCGGTTCTCGACGATGACGGAAGTCAGGCGTGTGGCCTGGCCGGCGTACGAGGAGCCTCGCTGGTCCGACCCACTACAGTTCCAGCAGGGAATCGCCGGATCACTCGAACTATTTTTCTGGGCCTTTGCGCCGTTCCAGCAATTCGTAGGCGAAGTCACCGGTGAAGTAGTTCCGGTGTTCCAGCGGATAGACCAGGCCGGCTTTAAGCTTCCGCTCGACGATCGCGTGTTGAGTGATGTGGACACGCTGCTCGTTTTTGGGTTGGACCACAACGTCACCGGTCAGGAGGCGACGGTCGAGGAGATTGAGTCGGTGCGGCAGTTCCTCGGTCGTGAAGGGACCTGCCTGATCCTCGGCCCGCACCACGACGTCGGCGTCTCGGATGACCCAAGCGTACGGAACATGGAGTACAAGCATCACGGCGACGCTCTTGTTCCCCGTCAGCAGCGCTTCGGTCTGTACACGAAATCACTGATGAACGGCCTCGATATACCGGTTGAGAACCGGCATGGTCTGAGACCAATGCGTGATCCGGCAACGAAGAAGCTGGCGCCACTTTCAATCGACAGAGATCTGGACACCAAAGGATGGCTGAAGGGCGTTACGACTTTCAACTTCCACATGCACTTGCCTCACTACGCCGTTACTGACGATAGCGGTTCGGTTCGCGTGCTGGCACGGCAACCGATCGACATGTCCAAACCGCATCCGTTCACAGAGGCGGGAAACACAGAGTTCAACATGTTCCTGTGGCTGCCACCGGATGGAAATCGCGCCGGTGACGTGCTCTTTGCCGACTCGACCATCTTCAGCACGCTGTTCGGCGCGGACGAGAGCCTGCATAACTTCTGGCGGAACCTCGCGACAGCGAAATGAGATGCCATTCAGATGAAGACTGCTAACGAAGAGGCGAAAGTTCGTGCTTGAGCTTGACGACATTCAGAGCGGTGCGCTGCGGCCGAGACCGGCGCCTTACGTTGCCACCTATATCGCGTTACGCATCGACGAAGCTGATGCGGGTCGTGAGTTGATTCGCCGTGTCACTAACGTCGTGACCTCCGCGGCCAACCCGACTAGCCCATTAGCCGATACGTGGGTGAGTGTCGCGTTCACGTACCCGGGCTTCAAAGCATTGGGCGTACCGCAGGAAACACTTGATAGTTTCTCCTGGGAGTTTCGGCAAGGAATGGCGGCCCGCGCCAAAGACCTCGGCGATACAGGGGAGAGCGCGCCCGAGCACTGGGAGAAACCACTCGGCACCGGTGTCGTGCACGTCGTGATCGTGG
>DASUOZ010000603.1:0-3133 GCA_036276375.1 Pyrinomonadaceae bacterium
TGACAAACGCCGCACCGGGGAGAACGTAAAGATCGCTGAAATACTTTTCCCGCCGCGCGACGAAATCCGCGCCGTAACGAAGACGCTGCTGGAAACAGAGGCGTTGGAACCAGAGAAGGCTGAGACCGTCGCGGTTACGCCGGTAGTAGAGAGCGAAGGAGACAACTTCCAACAGGCGGTGGTTCGTTTAGTTAAGCTTGCTTCGGACAAGCTCGCTGCTACGCAGACCGCGGCCACTCAAAACGGCGAAAAGCTTCAAGTCCAACCCTATAACGATCGCGATGGGCAAAAGATCAACCAGGCGATCGTCAGATTGCTGCGACTCGCCTTGGCCCACAACGCGATACGTGGCGTGACCGCGGATTTTGAAGCTCGCATAAATGACAACAAGGCCAAGCCGGCGACGCTCGGAGACCTCGAGTTTGTATGGAACGACGATTCTTACTCGATCATCAGAAGCGTTGTCCGCGAGGAGCACGAACAAGCTTTAATCCACTTCTGGCAGCAACATTTCAGTGAGCTGGATGCGTTCGATGCTGAGCTTACCGAGCTTTGGAAGCCTCGGACGATCACCGGCGAAAGCCAGAGAATAAGCACTGCGATCAGCGAGTTGAAAACGAAAGCGGAAGCAACCCGAATCGGCCAGGGCACGGTCAGCGGGCCGGACGCAGCAGGGCTGAAAGGAAACGTTGGTACGCGGGATAGCCGCGAGGCGCTTTGGCCGCGAATAATGGTGGATCGCATCCGTGCTGAAGACGATGCCGAGGTGATGGAGACGTTTGACAAATCCCTCCTCGCCATCACCCGAAAGGAGGAGATTGAGGCAGGAATGGGCGTGCCGGTACGCGCCGTCATTGGCCCGCGCGATACGAGTTATTTAGTCTATCTGGTCGTCGGTCCGGTGCCTACAACAGAAATCGATATTGCTGCGGTAAAGTCGCTGCTATCACCAAAGCAATCGATTTATTGGTACGTGACAGGCAGAGTGACGCCGGAGTTCAGTGCCGCGATTCCGGAGGAAATACGGATCTATGCCTCTCCTTTAACGGGCGTACCAGAGCCACGACCAGGAGCGGTGAAGTTGATCCAGGATTACATGAAGCTGGCCTCGAAACAGCGACTCGACACCATCATCACTCACCTGCAAGCCGCGCAATACAAGGACGCGCAACTCGCGCAACGTGCCGGTGGTGAAGTGCTTGGTCCCATACTTTCAGTCAGCGGTGTGTTCTATACCCTGGGTGAGCCCAGCTTTGATTTAGCGGCAAAGTTGTTGAATGCGAAACGAGAGACTTTTAGCACGAGCGGACTGGAGTACTGGCCGGACTTGACTACTAATTGGTCCGCGGAGTCGGCTACGAAACGGCTCACCGACGAGATTGTTGCGGAAGGCAATTTTACCCCTGCGTTTCGCCAGATTATCGAAGAGGCTTTGTCGGAAGTGTTCAGTGGTCCTCCCAAGTCAACTGCGGACGCGTGGTTAAAAACGTTTCAGTCGGCGACTGAGGAACCGAACGCAACGTGGGCGATATTGTTAAAGGCAGTTATAAGGGTGTTTATGCGGACCAGGATGGATGACGCGCAAATCACCGATCCATCCGTTCGAACCGCAATCGACGAGCACTTCGCTCCGTGGCTCGCAACCACAATCCAGACCGTTCTCCAAAGGCTGAACATCAAGGAGCTAAGCATCTTCACACTTATCGATGCCGTCGGGGAAATGGAGCAGCAACGCAAGAACCTCCGAAATAAACCGCTGCCTCCGACGCCGGCCGCGCCGAAAGTCCACGCGCCGTCTGGTTCACGGCGGCGACCGAAGTAAGTATGGGAGGCTAGCGCGCCACGACGATGCTTCGGTCCGCGGCCCATTGAACGATGTTGCGTCGTTCGATCGTGGCGGCCATCAAGTCCGGAAAAACATCGGGAGAACACGCGAACGACGGAACTCCGCACGCGGCCAGCTTGCTTGCGAGGTGCTGGTTAAAACCCGGAGCGCCTCTATCGTCGAGCGCCAGCAGCGTGATCAGTTGCACACCGGAACTCACCAGCGCCGCCGCCCGCTTCAACATCTCCTCCTCTTTTCCGCCTTCGAACAGATCCGTGATCAGAACAAAAATCGTGTCCTGCGGATCGCGCACCAAACTCTGCGAGTAAGCCAGCGCGCGATTGATGTCAGTACCGCCGCCCAACTGCGTGCCAAATAACACCTCAACCGGATCTTCGAGCAACTCCGTCAGATCGACGACAGACGTATCAAACACCACCAGCGAAGTCCTGACCGAACGAATCGACGCCAGCACCGCAGCCATGATGCTCGAATAGACCACCGAGCCCGCCATCGAGCCGCTCTGGTCCACACACAAAATAATGTCGCGCAACGCCGTCGTGCGACGGCCAAAGCCGAAACGTGTTTCCGGGATTACGGTTTTGTAGTCCGGTTGATAATGCTTTAGGTTCGCCCGAATGGTGCGGTCCCAGTTGATCTCGTTGTGACGCGGACGGCGATTCTGCACCGAGCGATTTAAACTGCCCGTCACCGCCTGCCGCAACGGGTTCGAGAGTTTGCGTTCCAGCTCGTCGACAACTTTTCGCACCACCATACGTGCGGTTTCTTTGGTCTTGTTTGGCATCACGCGGCTGAGAGACAGCAGCGTGGCGACCAGATGCACGTCGGGCTCGACGGCCTCAAGCATTTCCGGTTCGAGGAGCATCTGCTTGAGTCCGAGTCGTTCGAGCGCGTCCTGCTGCATGATGCGCACAACTGAATTCGGGAAGTAATTGCGGATATCGCCCAGCCAGCGCGCAATCTTCGGCGAAGAGCCGCTAAGACTGCCGCTCCGCTCAGGGTCGTACAAAGCTTCCAACGCACGGTCCATCTGTAGATCGATGCCGGTCAGTTGGTGGCCCGTGCCGTCGGCGTCGTTCGCGCCGAGAATCAAGCGCCAGCGGCGCAGTTGTTCTTCGTTTGTGCTCATGCCTGGTATTCGAGACCGAGAATTTGGGCCACTAAGGGCAGCACCTTGCGCGCACGCTCTTCGACGAAGGTGGTCGAGCCCGCCGGCGAGTGAGTCGTTTTTCCGCTGGCGCCACGCCGTGCAAGCGCGCCGATCTGACCGCGTTCAGGCGCACTAAA
>DASUOZ010000604.1:0-4643 GCA_036276375.1 Pyrinomonadaceae bacterium
CGCTCGACTCGTCTTTTCTCGTCCTGCCCTTCGGCAACGATCTGCTGCTGATCGCGCTCGTGAGTCGCGACCGCAGTAGTCTCATCTGGATTGCTTACGTGCTGGTGTCGGCGATTGGCTCGATCGTCGGTGTGCTTGTGATCGATGTGATCATGCGCAAGGCCGGTGAAAAGGGACTGGAACACTTCGTCAGCCCTAAGAAAATCGACAAGTTCAAAAGGAAAATCGAAAACAAAGCGGGTGTTTCGGTTTTTGTGGCGACCCTGCTGCCGCCGCCGTTTCCGTTCACACCCGTGGTCATGACTGCCTCGGCGTTACAGTCGCCCCGGGGAAAACTTCTCGGCGCGGTGTTTTGTGGACGCTTGGTGAGGTGCACGACGGAAGCGGTGTTGGCCCTTTATTTCGGCCGCAAACTAATCGCTTATTTGAATTCCGACGTGGTCACATACGCGGTCTATGGGCTGATCGCAGTTGCGGCTGTGCTGAGCACGTTGTCGCTGCTTACTTGGTTGCGGCGGAAGTAAACGGGAGTTAGAATCCCGACGCAAAAACCTCCCGGAAGGAGCCGCAGCATGCCAGAGAGACGTGGCGTCCAGGCCACCGAAGAAATAAAAGCAGAATGGTCATATGCTTATAAAATCTACCTCAGGGCGCCAGGCGACCGCTTTGATAAGAAGAAAGATCGAACCGCCCGGATCGATTACGTAGCCCAGGAGATGAAACTGACACGCAAGCAGGCGAAGCGACGGATTAGAAATTACGAAGCCTGGCAAAGGAACATCAAGAAAGGCATCGCCGCACCATAGCCCAGGAACCGATCTAATGCTCACTTGAGTTCAAGCTTTAGCTTGCCGGAGCCCAAAGCGGCAGCCTAAAGGCTGAACTCAGACCGCCTCATTACGCGGCTCGAGCTTCCTGGTCCAATTTAATCGAAGAGTTGCGGGTTTCCCCTGCGGGTCTCTCCGCGCCGGGCCTCTCCGCGCCTTTGGCGCGGAGCTCTTATCCCTCCCCTAAAGTCACCCGCCTCACGCACCTGCGCTAAAACTTCGTCCCCTTCAACTCCTTGTACATATCTTCCACATTCGGCGTCGCAAAGTTCTGAAATCCAAACTCTTTATACTTCTCCGGCAGCTTTAACTGCTGCTTCGCCTGCTCGATCGTTAACCCATCAGAGATCGCCTGCTTCACTCGCGTGCGCAAATCGTCGAGATAATCCCTAAACTCGCGAATCTCCGCAGCCGTCGCAACCTCCCCATGCCCGGGAACAAACTTCGCATTCGGATACTGGACCAACAACCTATCCAGCGACGTAATCCAATCGCTGACCGTCGCGTCCACAAGATTCGGCAACGTCTTCCGCCAACCCATGTCACCCATGAACACGACGTTTGCATCCGGCACATACACCAGCACGTCTCCACCGGTATGACCCGGCAAAGTAAACAACACCACTTCACGCTTGCCGAGATACAAGTGAACCGTGCCCGACGAAAAGCTCACGCTCGGATTCGTCAGTCGAATCTTCAGCATCGCGTCCAAACGACGAACCTGGCGTTCGAGCGGCGCACGCTTGTCCGCCTGATCCGCGGGAGTCTCGCTCAACTGTTTCGCCGCAGTGTCGCGCCTCTTTTGCAACTCCTCCGCGACCGGCAGGAAA
Source organism: Pyrinomonadaceae bacterium (assembly GCA_036276375.1). GTDB lineage: Bacteria > Acidobacteriota > Blastocatellia > Pyrinomonadales > Pyrinomonadaceae > PSRF01. The sequence continues at coordinate 1,658 of DASUOZ010000604.1, forward strand.
CGGCGATTCTTCACCGTTTGCCACTCCATCAATTTCTCGTGCGCAATGATCGGCACGCCGCGCCCCGCGAGCACCTGATTCCCGCCGGTGTGATCGAGATGGTAGTGCGTGTTAACGGCGTACTTGATCGGCTGCTTCGTTTCGGCGTCGATGACGCCGATCAAGTCTTCAACGGCGTCGGGTGTAAAGAACGTATCGACCATCAGCACGCCGTCGTCACCAACAACAAAGCCGGCGTTCCCGGTAGCCAATCCGCCGCTTTTCGCAATCGCCGCATACACGCCTTCATTCACCTTCACGAGGGTGAAGTTGTCTTCGGCTTTCGGCGGCGGAACAAGAAACACAAGGGCCAGGGCCCAGCTTAGGAGAGTTAAAGTTTTCATGGTAAGTGGCCTCAGATAATACAACAGGTTATATTGGGGCCCTCCCAAAAACTCAGGAGGTTTAACGTGAACTTCAACTCTCGATCCCGTCGACCGTGGTTGATCGGGTTCTTTCTTCTCTGTCTGGGATTGTTGCTTATGTCTTCCTGTACTGATGCACCGAGCGCACCCGCCGGCCCAGCTACCGCTGACGATGCCGGGAAGTTTTTGACCGACGCCGAAAAGCGACTCCTCGATCTCGCCATCAAGGCGAGCCAGGCGGATTGGGTCAAGAGCACCTACGTCACTGACGACACCGAAGCGCTGGCGGCAGCGGCAAATGAGAACCTGATCGGCGCAACGACCGAACTCGCCGAACAAGGACGCCGCTTTGAATCGCTCAATCTTTCTCCGGAGGCGAAGCGCAAGTTAACACTTTTGAAACTCTCGCTCACGCTGCCCGCACCGAGAGATCCAGCCGAACGCACGGAGCTCACTAAGATCGCCGCTTCGATGGAAGGCGACTACGGCAAGGGTAAGTACTGTCCTGACGGCGACAAGGGAAAGTGTTACAGCCTGCCGGAGTTGGAACAGATCCTTGCCACGAGTCGCGACCCCGAAGAACTGAAGCGAGTTTGGGTTGGCTGGCACCAGATCGCACAGCCGATTCGCAAAGACTACGTCCGCTTTGTTGAGCTGAGCAACAAGGGCGCGAAGGAGATGGGCTTCAAAGACACCGGCGCAATGTGGCGCTCGAAGTACGACATGGAGCCCGACGCTTTCGCCGCTGAGATGGAGCGGCTGTGGCAACAAGTCAAACCGCTTTACGATTCGCTCTACACCTACACGCGCCACAAGCTTTCGGAAAAGTACGGCAAAGAAGTTGTGCCGGAAGACAAACCGATTCCCGCGCACCTGCTCGGCAACATGTGGGCGCAGGGGTGGGCCAACGTCTACCCGCTGCTCGCACCGGCGAATGCCGATCGCGGTTACGACCTGACCGCGACTCTCAAAGCCCGAAACACCGACGCCAAACAGATGGTCCGTTACGGCGAAAACTTCTTCACCTCGCTCGGGTTCGAGCCGTTGCCGCCGACTTTCTGGGAACGATCGATGTTTACCAAGCCCGCGGATCGTGAAGTGGTCTGTCACGCGAGCGCCTGGGACATCGATTTCGTAAAAGACGTGCGGCTGAAGATGTGTATCCAGATAACCGAGGAGGATTTCTCGGTCGTCCATCACGAACTCGGTCACAACTACTACCAGATGGCCTACGCGGGACAGCCCTTTCTCTTCCGCGATGGCGCCATCGACGCGTTTCACGAAGCAATCGGCGACACGGTGGCCCTTTCGGTTACGCCGCCGTATCTCAAGCAGCTTGGGTTGATCGAGAAAGTGCCGGATCCGTCGGCCGACATGGGTTTCCTGTTGAACCGCGCGCTCGACAAGGTCGCGTTTTTGCCGTTTGGTTATCTGGTCGATCAGTGGCGGTGGAAAGTCTTCTCCGGCGAAGTTGGGCCAAACGATTACAACAAAGCGTGGTGGGAGTTGCGCGAGAAGTATCAGGGTGTGGCCGCGCCGGTGCCACGCACGGAGCAGGACTTCGATCCCGGCGCGAAGTATCACGTGCCGGCAAACACACCGTACGCGCGTTACTTTCTAGCAGCGATTCTACAGTTTCAGTTTCACCGCGCGCTGTGCCGCGAAGCCGGGTTCAACGGTCCGCTTTACCAGTGTTCGATCTACGGGAATAAGGCAGCCGGCGAGAAATTGAAAGCGATGCTGGCAATGGGGACGAGCCGGCCATGGCCGGAAGCCTTGAAAGCCATGACGGGCGAAGACAAGATGGACGCGACCGCGATCATCGACTACTTCGCGCCACTCAAAACCTGGCTCGACGAACAGAACGCGCAGAAGTAAACAGTAGCCACAAAGAAGCACAAAAAGGCACAAGAGTTCAGACACCCTTGTGCCTTTTGTGCTTCTTTGTGGCTCTAAAGCTATCGACGGCTGATGCTGCGGTCGCGAAGGATGTAGTGCTGAACGTCAGTCTTGACGACTTCCGCCGTCTGAAACTGGCGCAGAACTTCGGGTGGCCACACTCGATGTGTCTGACCTTCGCGGACGGTCGCGTTGTTCACGCGCATGAATTCCGCGGTGGACGGAACCATGGTTCTGCGGTTGACCATTGAAAAGAGCCGGGGCCGGCGTTGAGTGGCAAGTCCCAGCTTGAAGGATATCGTTGGTTTTTGATGGGCTAGTGCTCTCACAACCTAAAGGCAGTGCCAATCGGCGGCGGATTCCATAAAAAAGGGGTGGCGAAAAATGCCACCCCCGGTTAAGTGTTAGCCGACTTTCAGTTAGTACGGCCAACGATTGTTCCAACGGCCGTTGTTGCGCCGTCCGGCGAAACGCTGCCAACCATCACGATATCCCTGTTCAAACGCATCACGGAAGACCCGCCTGTACTGTGCCCGGTTCCCGTAGCGGGAGTTGTAACCCTCCGTCGCGTTTCTCCAGTAGCGTGACCGCTGCGGGTTGTAACTCTGGCGACGCTGCGCGTCGGCGGCGCCGACGTTCATGCCATAGCTGTAACCGCGCTGCCGCGCAACCTGGAAGCTGTT
>DASUOZ010000605.1:0-4465 GCA_036276375.1 Pyrinomonadaceae bacterium
GCGCAAAACGTTAGCACTTAAACTATCTGCTTCAATCCACCGACGCAGTCGGTGCCCCTTTTGGCCGTTGTCAACCAGGACTTTCCGTCTTAGCGAGCCACCGACCGCGTCGGTGGGATCAAAAAGCAAAATGAACCCGAAACGAGCTTCGCGGCAGAAACAGGCTTCAACATATTGTAATGGTTAAAGGAGAAGGGCTGATGCACTCAGGCAGCAAAGCTTAACCGGCAGCGTTGAAGTTCCGGAGTAAAGCTAACGTTCCGGGTCGATTCTGATCTTCATTCGCTGTAGTACTTGCAGGTCTTCTTCAGTGAGGTTAAGGCTTGCGGCTTCGCTGTCGCCATCGTCGTCGCCGGCATGAGGCCGCAACCCAATTTCGAGCCGCAGCGTCAGCTCCATTTCATAACCCGCCTCGCGAAGCCGCTCGATCGCTTCAGCCACTTTCGTCGAATTCTCGACTGACTCGTTGATCGCGCTGCCAATCTCGCGAACTATCTCTTTTGCCTCGTCATCAATTTCCAAAGTGCTCGTATGCTACGCCAGTCATTGGCGATTGTCGATTGTTGATTTTCGAAAATCAAACAATCGACAATGCCTTCAATCGGCAATTAGCAATCGGCAATGTTAAACTCTCAGCACATGTACGGAACCATCGGCATCCTAACCGGGGGCGGCGATGCGCCGGGTCTCAACGCGGTGATTCGTGCAGTTGTCAAAACCGCCACCTGCGAACACGGCATGCGCGTGATCGGCATCGAAGACGGCTTTGAAGGTCTGCTCGGCGCCACGAAAACGAGGCTCTTGTCTCCCAGCGAAGTGCGTGGACTGCTGCCCCGCGGTGGCACCATTCTGGGCACACGCAACCGCGGCTTCTTCGTCGAACGAGCACGAGACGGCGGCAAACGCAGTGTTGAAGCGGTCTACGAGGAAGCGATCTCCAACATGCACGTGCTGGGAATCGACGCGCTCGTGGTCCTGGGCGGCGAGGGCACGCTCACGATCGCCAACGAGTTTGATAAACGCGGCATTCGCGTCTGCGGCGTTCCCAAGACGATCGATAACGATCTCGCCTGCACGGAACTGACGTTTGGTTTCGTCACCGCGCTCGACATCGCCACGGAAGCGTTGGACCGCCTGCACACGACCGCCGAGTCGCACGACCGCGTGATGATTCTGGAAGTGATGGGCCGTCACGCCGGCTGGATCGCGTTGCACTCGGGCATCGCCGGCGGCGCGGACGTGATTCTGATTCCCGAGATTCCGTTTTCCCTGCAAACCGTGGCGGACAAGATTCGCGCGCGCGATCTGGCCGGATCGAATTTTAGTATTATCGTCGTCGCGGAAGGGGCGATCGAGATCGGGCACGACCTGGTCTATCAGGACCAGGGCGACGAACTGCACTCGCCGCGTCTCGGAGGCATTGGTCACCACCTGCAACGCGATCTGGAACAAGCGACGGGACGAGAAACCCGTTGCGTCATTCTGGGCCATCTCCAGCGCGGTGGCCGGCCCAACGCTTTCGATCGGATGCTGGCGACCAACTTCGGCTCGTGCGCCGTGCGCACACTCGCGAACGGCGAACACGGCGTCATGGTCGCTTTACAGGCGGGCGACGTAGTCTCAGTTCCGCTCACGGAAGCAATCAAAAACATCAAGACAGTGCCCCCCAACGGGCAACTCGTAAGGACCGGTCGCGACACGGGAATTTCCTTTGGCGCTCCTGACGAAGCCAAATATCATAAGCCGCTGTAGAGAGGGTTGAATCGTTGTCATCACAGGGAATCAAAGAAAAGCTCCAGTCGGAACTCGACGAACTGGAAACCGAACTGCGCATCCACCTGCCGAAAGAGATCAAGCGCGCGCTCGAGTTTGGCGACTTGCGCGAGAATTCGGAATACCGCGCCGCCCTCGACCGCCAAAACGTGGTCAAGGCGCGCATCGTCGAACTACGCCAGAGAATCAGCGAGATCGCCTCGATCGATCCGAACAAAGTGCCGCGCGACAAGGCGTCGTACGGCTCAACGCTGGTCCTTTACGACGGTGAAAAAGACGAGGAAGTGACCTACCGGCTGGTTACGCCCGAGGAGAGCGACCCAGCCCAGGGACTGATCTCGACCACCTCGCCGGTCGGGCGCAGTTTGATGGGTAAACAGGAAGGCGACGAGGTCGCAGTACGAACCCCGGCAGGCGCCCGGACGATTGAGATCCGTCAATTGCGGACTCTGCACGACGAGTTGGCGGCGAATTCGGAAGGGTAACGTTTCTGTGTAATCTGTGGACTTCCCGCAGTTTTAAGGCATAATCACAACCCGCGACGAGGAGAAACGTAACCTAAGAAATGTTTGGGGCAAGTATCGGACGGGGAGCTCAGCGAATCATCGATGCCATCGTACGCTGGCTCGCCAAGGGACATATCAGTCCTAACATTTTGACTGTCATCGGCGTCGCCCTGAACGTCGGTTGCGGTCTGCTCTTTGGCCTGGGCTGGTTTTTCTGGGCGGGCATCGCGCTGATTGTTGCCAACCTGTTCGACATGCTGGACGGACAGGTGGCCCGTCTTTCCGGCCGGGTTACGCGTTTCGGCGGCTTTCTCGATTCGTCGTTGGACCGCCTGAGCGACATGGTCGTCTTTGTGGGCCTGATGGTCTTTTACGCCCGCGACCTTCCGTCTCATTCAACTCTTAACGTTTTTCTTGCCGGCGCCGGACTAATGGGCTCGGTTATGGTAAGCTACGCGAGCGCCCGGGCGGAGAGCTTGATTCCCAAGTGTGATGTAGGCTTTCTGCGCCGCCCAGAGCGAGTCGTACTCTTTATTATCGGAGCACTCAGTACTCATCCTGGTTCCAACAACTACTTCGCCAATAGGATGCCGGCTGTTCTATGGGTTCTTGCGATCGGTTCCTATTGGACCTTCGCGCACCGGATGTATCACACGTGGCGCGAACTGAACCGGGTGGAAACAAAAACGGAGAACGCTGAGGCCCAGACTGCCGTAAATAGGTCCACGGGACCAATTGGACCTGTTTTGATTGAAAGGTAGAACCTTGACTACTTGTCCGTGCTGCGGCTTCAAGTTTCATGGAGCACTGAGCAGCGGTTGTAAACAGTGCGGCGCCCAAGCCATCGGTGAGCCACTTCCCAGGCCCGCCTACGAGCTTCCATCCTATGGCCGCGCGCTGGCTCTCTCCCTCGCGGGCGCGCTGATCGTTCTCGTCTTCCTGGTACAAACAATCGTGGCGATGGTCCAGCGCGCAACCGGGTGGTTCGAGTTCTGGGCATGGGTCGGCGCGGCTGAAACAGCCGCCTGGCAGCTGAAGTGGATCTCGATTCCGGTGATGTTTGTGACGCTGTGGTTTGGGGGCAAGCTCTATCGTTCCATCCGGCACCAACCGGAGAGATTTTGTGGACTGACGTACGCGCGCAGTGGCCTGGTGGCTTCGGCCACGGTCGCCATTTTGATTGCGCTGCTGATCGGCGTGACAGTTCCGGCGCGCCTGGAGCAACGCGAGCTCGCCAAAGAAGCAAAGTACCGCGCCTACTTTCACACGTTTGAGACAGCCGCGCTTGAATACAAGCAGCGTTACGGGACATACCCGGCCGATTTCAAGGTCCTGAGAGATCGTATCCCCGATCCTAACGGAACGCTCAAGGAGGCGCTCGATAATCTCGATCCCGAAGGCTACGAGCCCCGAGCCGAAATGGCGGTCGCGACAGAGCACGCGCGCCCGCGTGCGGTAGCGATCACCAGGGTTTCGCTTTCTACCGCGAACGACGACGTTCCGGCAGGCGGGTTGGTGTTTACGAAGTTTGAGCTGCGCATGCCCGGTGAAGACAAGATCCTGGGGAACGACGACGACTGGATCACACGCGAAGGCGCGCTTGTGCGGTGGGCAGACGTCGCCAAAGGCGCCGCGGGTCGTTCAGTCTCAGCAGGAGCGCTGCAACCGTAGCGACCGAATGTCGTTTCTCGACCGTTTCCGCCGGAAAACAGAAGACGAAGCCTCACGCATTGCCCGCCTTTCGAAAACCGGGCGCATGACCGACGCTAACATCATCGACGCCGTCTCCAATACCAACGGCGTGATCACTGAAGTCACCTACACCTACATGCTGGCGGGCGTGCTTTACGAATCTTCCCAAGCCCTCAGCTACGAGCAACAACAGCACGATGCCGACTACGCGCCGGGCAAACAGGTCATCGTGCGCTACGATCCGCGCCAGCCCGCGAACTCCATCGTAGTGTAGGTCGGGTATCCACTCCGCCACTCAGCTACTACTATCCTTATTTGCTTTCAATCCCCCTCCTTCTGAGAAACGCTAGCGAAACGCAGAAAGGAGAGGGATTTCTGGGATTAGGGTTTTTGTGAAAACTATTCCGCTTAGCGTAGACTGCGTACTTGGCTCGAACTAACAAAACACAAGGCTCAACAAGCAAAACTCCACAAACCTACATGTTCCGCAAGGT